>JAUWMD010000012.1 GCA_030613345.1 Candidatus Krumholzibacteriota bacterium | reverse complement strand
CTGAAGGGCATCCCTTCATACGAGGGGAAAAGGATCCTTCCGCTTCCGCTCGCGCTCGATCTTTCTGTGTTTTCAACCGGTGCCTTCGAAAGAGACAAGAACAGGATCCTCTTTCTGGGATCGTTCCATTCAGATTTCAACAGGGACGCACTGCGTTACTTTGTCTCTGATGTTTTTCCATCGATCCGCCGGGAGATACCCGAAGCATTGCTCGAGGTCGTCGGGCACGGGGTGGACGGCGGGCTGAGGGAGGAGGCGGGAGAGCGTGTCGAGTTTGCCGGCGGAGTCGAGGATATAGTTCCCTGCCTCGGGCGATGTTCGCTGATGGTCCTCCCGCTGAGGTTCAGCGGCGGCGTGCGCATAAGGATGATGGAGGCGGCGGCGATGGGCACTGCGGTCGTCAGCACTCCGGCCGGAGTCGCCGGGATGGGCCTCGAGTCCGGCAGCGACTACCTCGAGGCGGTGGACGCGTCGGCGATGGCGAAGGCGGTGATCTCACTGCTACGCAACGGTGAAGAGGCTGCAAGGCTGGGTGGAAACGCACGTAAGTGGGCCGAACGCAGCATTTCGATGGAGAATTATCCCGACAGGCTCGACGAAATGCTGAAGGTCATTACCTGATGCGGCACGGGGGAATCGGGAAAAATCTGTTCCGGTCTCCGATCACAGAGCTCCAACGCTCTCGAGCAGCCTTCTGACTTCATCGTTGTCGGGGATTATCTCGAGAGATCTCCGCCACCAGGTCTCGGCGCTCGCGTCGCCCATCTCCGCGGCGGCTATCCCCCTGTTCTTGAAAAGGTATGCCTTCAGCTCGTCGGCATAAGGTGTCGAGTCGAATCTCGACAGCGCGTCGTCGAGCACGGTGGCAGCAACGGACGGGCGCCCCCTGTCGATCAGCAGCCTGCCGAGGTTGTTGTATGCGGGGATGAAGGAGGGATCGGCCTCGATCGATGCCCGCAGACAGGTTTCGGCTCCCTCGAGATCGTCCTTTTCCCACTTGACCGTACCCATGTTGTACAGAGCCTCAGGATATTCGGGATCCCTTTTCAGTGCCTCGCCGAGGAGGGAGTCGGCCTCATCGAAGTCTCCCTCGAAAAGCTCTATCATGGCGAGATTGTTCCACGGGATCTCCCAGGCGGGATCGGAGATGATAGCGTTCCTGAACTCGACCTGTGCGCCGGCTGTGTTTTCCGCGTCCCGGTGCTGCAGACCGAGCTTGTTGTGATGCTCGGCGGTCGTGCGGTCCCCCTTTTCCGGGCCGCGTGAGAAGGCCCATGTCAGGACGGCTGCTATTATGACGAGGGCTGCCGCGGGAATAACCAGCCTGCGCCGGAGCGGAACCTTTCGTAATCCGCCTTTGCCGTCACCGTGATCCTCAGTCAGGGCGGAGAGCTCCGATGCGAACTCGGCGGCGCTGGCGAACCTCGCGTCGGGATCCTTCTCGAGCGCTCTGTCGACGATGGCGGCAAGCTCCCCGGGGATCTCCGGCTCACGGCCGGTGAGTGACTCGTGCTTCTCGTTCGCGATGCTGTATATCACCGCCATCGGATGCGGTGCGTTGAAGGGGATCTCGCCCGAGAGTGCCTCGTAGAGGATCGTTCCGACTGAGAAGATATCGCTTCTCGCATCGGTCGGCATTCCGGTTGACTGTTCGGGTGACATGTACTGGGTAGTTCCGAGCATCGAGACGTCGACGGTGATACGGTTTTCAGAAGCCACGTGGGCTATGCCGAAGTCCATCAGCTTGACTCCTCCGTCGGGCCCGACCATGATGTTCTCCGGCTGGAGGTCGCGGTGGATTATCCCCTCGTCATGAAGCCGCTGGAGTGCGGAGAGGATCGCCGTCATCCAGCCAGAGGCCCTCTGCCATTCGATCGGTCCTTCCTCCTCGATCGCCTCGCGCAGGGTCCGGCCTTCGAGCAGCTCCATCGCTATATAGAGGTCGCCGTCGTGCTCGCCTGCCGCATAGACCGTAACGATGTTGGGGTGGCTGATCCTCGAGCAGGCGCGCGCCTCCCTGATGAACCGCTCCCGGCCCTCGGACCCGACGAGTTCCTTCCGAAGGACCTTGACCGCCAGTTCGCGTTGCAGGGTCTCGTCACGAGCGAGATAGACGATGCCCATCCCGCCCTCGCCGAGGGTTCTTACTATCTCGAATCCGGCGATCCTGTCCACGCGGTCCTTTCGAAAATATCTCCCGATGCAGATCTGCGGGTGTTTCTATTTCTCGAAGATGCGGTCGTACTCGGACATTGCTTCCCCGGTCCTCCCCGCTTCGGCGTAGAGCCTGGCGAGGATCGAATGCATCTCCTTCATCCCTGCGTCTCCCTCCATGGCCTGCTTCATCTCGTTGATGGCGTCCTCGAGGAGCCCATGGTCGAAATATACGCTTGCCCTGAGGAAGTGATAGGTGGAGCAGTTGGGGATCTTTTTCGGATCGATCATCCCGAGCGATTCGTCGAGCTTCCCGGTTTCGTCCTCCGATATAACCTCGAAGAATGAGGCAGTGCTGCGCAGGGGAGGGACCCGCAGCAGATCGGTCGTCTCGACGGCCCAGGAATATGAGATGCCCGTCGCGAGCGCGGGGGCGCCAGAAGGATAGTCGTAGCTCGCGCTGCCCGGTATCTTCGTCTCGTAGTGGATGCCCTTCTCGTTGTAGATGGTGAGGAGCAATTCCTCATCGAGACCGCTCGATTCCCATTCGAATGTCGGGGTCGCCGTGAGTACGCGGGTCTGGCATGGTGATATAAGTGCGATCTCCGGTTTGCCGGGAGCGGATCTGAGCGCGGCGAGCGAACTGGTGCCCCTGGGGTCCTTCAGGCGCATCATGTTCTGGACGACCTTGAAGCTCTCGTCTCCGACCTTCACGCCCGACGGCTGGGTCTTCGTCCTTGTGCCCTTGATCTTCATGCTGCTGCTGACACCCATCTGGAGCCACATGCCGTTCTCGAAGTGGATCTCCGCTTCCGAAGCCGCGGAGGTCTTTACCTCGTCGCCGGCGTACAGCGCCAGGCCGAAACTCCCCGGGATCTTCCCGCCGCTGTTTCTCTCCACAGTGACTTCGCCGGTGCAGGAAAGCAGGATAGCCGCGGGGACGTCCTCCTCCCCGGCCGCTGCGTGCGGGGCGAGGACCGACAGAGTGAGTATCATCACCATGAAAGCAGTGAAATGTCTCATTGTATTCTCTCCCTTTAAAGGCAGGGTTCCCATGACCGCTCCATGTCCGTTGTGACGGACTGAAAAATTATACAGGAAGGGAATAACTATGAAAACGTAAAACGACAGGATCCCGTGACGGGTTTTTCTAGTGTAACCGGGTGTGGAGGGATTTTCTGCCCTCGACGGGCCACAGCCTGTGGTGCCACTCGATGCAGTAGGAGATCTGGTCGAGGTCGATCCTGAGGACGCCCCAGCCCAGTGACGGATGGAGGCTTTTCGGGTCGGCCAGTCTTGCCAGGTCGTCCAGCCCCGCCACTTCCTTTCTCAGGCGGCCCATTTCCTCGTCGTCGAGGCTCCTCGTGTCCCAGACACGGATCGCTATCGAGACGGAATCCTCTCCCGTCTCCTCGACCGAGTGTACGTAATAATACATGCCGTCGACCAGTGCGAGCTCGAGCGCGAAGGGAGGGATGACTCCCCTGCGTGTGCCGAGGCTCCTGAGGAAGATGTAGAGCGGGTCGCTGTTCTTCTTGATCATATCCACCTGACCGGACCGGGAAAACGGTGACTTCCGGGAACAGAATATCCCCTGACCCGTATATATATCAAATCCTTTCTGGCGGCGCGGGTCTCACGCCCACTTGCCGCATAGAGGTGTTTCTGCTATCGTGGTGGGGCGGTATTCGGGCCGTATGCGTCGAGGACGGCCGGGGCCGCGTATCCATCACATTATCTTTCAGAAGAGGGAGAACACGATGCTTTCACGTCCCCGCACCACTTTCATTCCCCGGAAGGCCGCATTCGTGCTCGCCGTGGCCGTTCTGCTGACCGCCGCGATCGTATGGCCGGTGGATGGCGTCGCCGCAGTCCCCCTCACGGGCAGCTCGGGCGAGGCGCTCATGCGCTTCCCCGACATCCACGATAACACGATAGTCTTCGGCAGCGGCGAGGATATATGGACCGCGCCCGCCTCGGGAGGAGCGGCCGCGAGGCTTACGATCCACGACGGGGAGGAGCGGTATCCGAAGTTTTCTCCCGACGGCAGCATGATCGCCTTCACCGGCGATTATGACGGCAACGCCGACATATATGTGATGAACACCATGGGCGGCGGCATCACGAGGGTGACATGGCATCCGGCTTATGACGAGGTCGTCGGCTGGCACCCGGCCAACGGCAAGATCATATTCAATTCCGCCAGGCGGTCGTTCAACCGTTTCAAAAGGCTCTTCATGGTCAATCCCGATGGCACCGGCCTCGAGGAGCTGATCATGCACGAGGCGGTGCAGGGAAGCTTCTCTCCCGACGGCATGAAGATCGCTTACAACCGCATCTCGCGCGAGAGCAGGACGTGGAAACGTTACAGGGGCGGCACGGCGCAGGAGATCTACGTATTCGATTTCGAGAAGATGGCCGACTCGAAGGTCACCGATTTCGAGGGGACCGACAGGATCCCGATGTGGGTCGGCGACAAGATATATTTCAGCTCCGACCGCAGCAGGGTCCTCAATATCTGGCGCCTCGACCCCGCGACGGGTGGGGTGGAGCAGCTGACCGATCATAGCAGGTACGATGTCAGGCGCCCGAGCGAGGGTACCGGCAGGATCGTCTACGAGCTCGGCGGCGATATCTGGATGCTCGATATCGATTCGGGAAAGACTGCGAAGGTCGATATCAGGGTGAGCAGCGATGCTCCCGAGCTGAGGCCCTACCTGAGGAAAGTCGACCGGCTGATCACCGACGTCGACATATCGCCTTCGGGGAAGAGGGCTCTCGTCTCGGCGAGGGGCGAGATCTTCACCGTGCCGCTCGAGCACGGCCCGACGCGCAACCTGACGAGCAGCAGCGGCTCGAGGGAGAAGGACGCCGCCTGGTCTCCCGACGGCTCGAAGATCGCATATTTCTCCGATGCGAGCGGCGAGTACGAGATCTGGGTCCGGGGTACGGGCCCTGACGGGGCGGCGAAGAAGCTGACGAGCCACAGGGACGGCTACAGGCACACGCTGCGCTGGTCACCCGACAGCAAGAAACTGGCATACGCCGATCAGACCCTGCGCTGCTGGTGGATAGACGTCGATTCGGGGAAGAAGACCGAGGTCGACAGGGCCGAGTTCGAGAACATCGACGTAGCCCTGGAACTCAAGCCGATCTACGATTTCTCGTGGTCGCCCGACAGCAGGTGGATCGCCTACTCGAAGATGAATGCCGACCAGGTCACACAGGTCTATATCTATTCGCTCGACGGTGACATGACGCAGAGCGTCAGTAGCGGGATATACAACGACTTCAATCCGGTCTTCTCGAAGGACGGGAACCACCTCTTTTTCATCTCCAACCGCAGGTTCAGCCCGACATTCTGCGATTTCGAATGGGAGATGGTATACAAGAAGGTCGCCGGCATCTATGCGCTGACACTTCGCACCGACGGCGAGGCGCTGCTGCCCCCACGCAGCGATGAGGAGCAGGCTCCCGGGAACGAGGCAGAAGATAACAAGAAGGACAAGAAAGGCGAGAAAGACGAAAAAGATAAGAAAAACGGCAACGACGAGAAGCCCGTGAAGATCGATTTCGAACGACTCGCCGGCCGTATCGAGGCCCTTCCGCTCCCTCGGGCGAACTACAGGCGATTGACCGCCGCAGAGGGATCGCTCTTTTATCTGAACAAGGACGAGGGCGATTTCAACAGGTTCTAGTTCCGCTCGATCGGCCCGATGGACCTCTACCGGTTCTCGTTCGAGGACAGGGAGGAGCAGAAGGTAATCTCCGGCATAGGCCGTTACGCCCTCTCGGCCGACGGCGAGAGTATAGTCTACACGAAGCGTAGCGGCATGCACGGCGGCATCGGGATCATCAAGTCATCCGCCGAGGACTCGAAAGGCAACAAGCTCAGCACCAGGGGCCTCAAGATGAAGCTCGATCCGCTGTCCGAATGGAAGCAGATCTTCGCGGAGGCATGGAGGATGGAGCGCGACTTCTACTACGATCCTGATATGCACGGTCTTGACTGGGACGAGATCGGTGAGAAGTACGGCAGGCTGATAGACCGTGCGACCTGCAGGCAGGACGTCCGGTTCAGCATCGGCGAGCTGATCGGTGAGCGCAACACCTCTCACACCTACGTCTTCGGCGGCGACATCCGCCGCGACTCGGACCGCGTAAGTGTCGGACTGCTCGGCGTCGACTGGGAGCTCGACGAAAAGGCGGTTATGTACCGCTTCGAGAAGATCCTCGACGTATCCGACTGGTCGAGAGGGATTATCCCGCCACTGTCCAGACCCGGTGTCAACGTGGCTGATGGGGACTACCTGCTCGAGGTCAACGGCGTCGACGTTTCGGCCGACAGGAATTTGTACAGCTACTTCGAGGACCTCGCCGGCAAGCAGGTGACTATCCTCGTAAACGGAAAACCGACAAAGAAGGGTGCGAGGAAGTACACGGTCGAACCGGCCCGCAGCGAGTACATGATGAGGTATCACGCCTGGGTCGAGCACAACAGGCAGCTCGTCGACGAGATGTCGGGTGGAAAGATCGGCTACCTTCACTTGCCCGACACCTATCTCGGCTCGGCGACCGAGTTTCCCAGGCTCTTCTACGCCCAGACGAGAAAGAAGGGGATGATCGTTGACGGGCGCTTCAACGGCGGCGGCCTCGATCCGGCGATCTTTCTCCAGCGCCTCAACAGGGAGATACTTGCATACTGGACGCGCCGGTACTCTCACGACCAGACCGATCCGGCAATCGTGACGAACGCCCACCTCGTATGCCTGACCAACCGTCAGGCCGGCTCGGGCGGGGACATGCTCCCGATGGAGTTCCAGATGATGAAGATGGGACCGGTCATCGGCACGAGGACATGGGGTGGGCTGGTAGGCGTCTCGATGTGGATCGGCCTGATCGACGGCGGCGGGATGTCCGCCCCCGACTACAGGAGCTACGGTACCGACGGCCGCTGGATCGTCGAGAACGAGGGGGTCATCCCCGACATCGAGATAGATCTCGACCCCGTCGAGATGTCCAGGGGCGAAGATGCCCAGCTGCTCAAGGGGATAGAGGTCCTGATGAAGAATATCGAGGAGGACCCGAGACCCTGGCCGAAACACGACAAGTTCAAGATCGACCGCTAGAGCCCTGTCGGAAGGTCGATAAAAAACGTCTGCAGGCCCAGCTTCTCCTTCATGAGCTCGCCGAGCGCCTTGACGCCGAATGTCTCCGAGGCATAGTGGCCGGCGAATATCAGGCTGATCCCGTTCTCCCTCGCCGTGTGATATGACGAGTGAGAAGTCTCGCCTGTAAGGAGCGCGTCGCAGCCCGCCTCTGCGGCCGCCTGGGTGAGGGAAGCGCCGCCGCCCGAGACGATGCCCAGCTTCCTTACCACAGCCGGTCCGAAAGCAAAGGTCTGGACGGGCGAGTCGAGGATACGTGTGAGTTTCCGGCGCAGGCCCTCGATCTTCAGCGGCCTCGGCAGTTTGCCGCAGAGCCCTATATCAACGCCTGCGTACTTCCCGAAGTGTTCCGTCTCCCCGATTCCGAGCACGTTCGCTATCCGGGCGTTATTCCCGATCTCCGGGTGGCAGTCGAGCGGGAGGTGGGCGGCGTAGAGGGAGATATTTTTGTCGAGAAGGGCCTTCACCCGCGCGGCCATGATCCCCGTGATCGGCACCCGGCCGTTCCAGAAGAGGCCGTGATGGACGATCAGCAGGTCGGCGTCCCGGCGGGCAGCACGGTTGATAGACTCCCTGCAGGCATCCACCGCCAGCGCGACTTTCCTGACTTCACCCGACGCTTCGACCTGCAGCCCGTTCATCGACGGGTCATTTGAAAATGACTCAAGACTCAGGGTATCCTCGAGAAAACCGGTCACCTTGTCCAGTCTCATTACGCGATTCCTCTCTCTGTGGAGCTCAATTTATAAAATCGGGCGATGCCTGCCGACCCCGCGGTCAGCTGCCCTCCCGGGCATCCTCGATGCCGCGGGCCTCGAGCTCGCGTTCGTATCTCTTCTCGAGCTCGACGAGATCGTCTCTGCCCTTCATTTCTTTCGCCTCGGGTCCCGACTCGCGTACCCTGACCCGGGGGCTGCCGCCCGTCCACTCGACGAACACCTCGGTGAGCGATATACTCCTGATCCCCGTGTCGACGACCGTAGTTTGTCCTACCTTTTTCCCTGTCGGCCGGGTGTGCTCTCGCCGCCCATTGATCACTATGTCGATCCCTTCGACGCTTTCGGCCAGGGCGAGACTCTTCGACCAGCCCTGGTAGCTCAGAGCTATGATCAGGTCGCAGCCTTTTTTCTTCAGGACCGATACAGCCTCAAGCGCGGCGATCCTCGGATCGAGGACATCGTAGTACAGCGCGATATTGGGGTCTATCTCGTGGATCAGGAGTGGAAGGGCGACGGAGAAGACGCCTATCTTCACACCGCCTTTCGTGCCGATCAGGGTCCTTCTCCCGCCGGCCTTTATCACCGTGTGTTTCGCGCCGGGCATCTCCCCTCCGTCTTTACCGTATATGTTGGCCGAGAGCAGCTCGAATCCCGCCCGGTCGACTCTCTCGAGTAGATGCTTGCGCCCGAACCGGATCTCGTCGGACCCGATGCCTGCGGCGGCGTATCCGATCATCCGCATCCCCTCGAAGAAATAATCAAGGTCGAACGCGGCCGTGCTCCTCTGCGCGGTATTGCAGAAGCCGCCAGCGTCGAGCAGTATCGCCGGATGCCGCGCCCTTCGCTTGTCTATCAGGGAAGCCCACCTGGCCATCCCGGAAAAGGTATCCTTCTTTCAGCCGCAGGGTTCGCGGTACCCCTTGAGCCCGGCGGTGACGAAGATGCTCACCTTCGTCCCGTCGGCGGGCGGCTCGGAAGGTTCAGTGCGGGCTATATAGATCTTCAGCACGATCCAGACCGCGAGCAGAACGAGGAAGATCGCGATCATGATCCGGATGAAGGGGGACAGCTGTCTAGCGGCGTTTCCGCTCATGGCTCCTGAGGTGGCTGTAGAGAGTGGGCTTCGAGATACCGAGTATCTGCGCAGCCTTCGTCTTGTCTCCTGTCTTTTCCACTACCTTGCTTATCAGCGTCCGCTTCACCCTCGGCAGTATAGGATCGCTGTCGGAGAACTCGACCGTTTCGAGGATCGATTCGATCATCTCTTCGAGAGTGCTGAGTGACCTGGTCTCGACGCTTTCCCTGTGCTTGACGATATTGGTCGGCAGGTCCTCGGGAAGGATCGTGTCCTTCTTCGAGATGATCATAAGCCGGTTGATCGTGTTTTCCAGCTCCCTGACGTTGCCCGGCCAGTCATACTCGGCCAGGCAGGCCATCGCCTCGGGCGAGAGGCGCTTTGTGGGAGTATTGTACAGGCGGCAGTACATCGTCAAGAAATGGTTGCAGAGGAGCTTGATGTCCTCCCTGCGCTCGGTCAGCCCCGGTACCCTGATCGGGAATATGTTGATCCTGTAATAGAGGTCCTCGCGGAATCTGCCTTCCTTGACGAGCTTCAACAGGTCCTTGTTCGTTGCGCAGATGACCCTCGCGTCTGTCTTGATCTCCCTCGTTCCGCCGACACGGAAGAACTTCATGTCCTCGAGTACCCGCAGGAGCTTCGGCTGCAGCTTCAGCGGGAGGTCGCCGATCTCGTTGAGGAAGATCGTGCCGTCGCTGGCCGACTCGAAATGGCCGACTTTCTGTTTGTACGCGCCGGTGAACGAGCCTTTCTCGTGGCCGAACAGCTCGCTCTCGATCAGCTGATCGGGGAGCGCCGGGCAGTTCAGGGTGTGGAACGGCTTGTCCTTCCTCGGGCCGGTATAGTGGAGCGTCTTCGCGATGAGGTCTTTTCCCGACCCGTTCGGGCCGGTGAGCAGGACCGTCGTGTCCATGTCCTTGATGCCGTCTATGAGGGCATAGATCTTTCTTATCGCTGCCGATTTCCCGATGATGTCCTGGAAAGTGACCCTGTCGCCCGGGTCGTCGATTATCGATATCTTCTCTCCGGACGGCTTCTCCTTCTGCCTGAGCCGGTCGGAAAGGAGCATCCTCTCCAGGCCCAGGGCGACCTGCTGGCTGAACGCGACAAGGAATGTATGGTCCTCGTCGGTCGTTCCCGCCCCTTCACGGCTTGCGTCGAGGTAAAGATAACCCGTCGCTTCCTCGTGGATCCAGAGGGGTGTGCAGATGATCCCCGGATGATCGGCGAGGAAATCATCCTGGACCTTTCCGGACGGGATCCTCGTCCTCGAAATGTCGAGCGGGTAGCCGAGCTGCCTGGCGATGTTCAGTATCGCTATGATGTTGTGGTCGGTCAGTATCGACTCCGAGTCGAAGTCTCCGATCGACGTGAGGATCCTGTACGTGTCATGACCGTCGCTCTGGAGGATCAGTGCCGCCCGCTCCATGTTCGTCACTTTCATCGCCATTTCGGTGATCGTCTTGTGCAGCCTGTCGGGATCGTGGATGGTCCGTATCAGGGAGATGAGGCGGCAGAGCGCCCTGAACCTTGCAGAATCGGAGTGGATCTTTTCCAGGTCGAGGGCGGTTCTCTGTTCGAGATGCTTCTGGAGATGTGAGACCCCGCTGGGAAGTTTCTCCGATTCGCCGAAGAGGGAGATCGCCCTGAGAAGGTACTCGCGTGCGAGAGATTCGTTACCCTCCTCGAGGTATAGTTCGCCGATCTCCGACGCGACGGATGCGGCCGTTCGCTTCCTGCCGAGCAGCGACAGCTCGAAACTCGTCTCCTCGAGAATACGCCGCCCGTGCTCGCGCTTGCCCTCGGACAACTGCACCCTTCCCTCCAGCAGGTCGAGCAGTGCCGTCTCGAGGCGCGATCCGATCTGTTTGTTGAGCTCTCTGGCCTCTCGCAGGAGATCCTTCGTTTCGACGATCTTTCCCTCGACGAGGCCGAGCTCGCCGAGCCTCCTCAGCACGACGGCCTTCTCACGCAGCGATCGTGTCTTCTGGCATATGTGAAGCGCCCTGAAATAGTGGTTCCGCGCCTCGGCATGATCGCATTTGCCGAAACGGATCTCGCCGAGGGTCCCGTAGATCTCGGCGAGCAGCTGCTGATTGCCGAGATCCTCGGCCAGCTTGACGGCCGTCATGCAGTTCGACTCGGCCTTCTCGAGCTCCTCGGTATCGAGGCAGGCGAGGGCTATGTTGAGATGGACCGCCGCCAGCCCGGGGCGGTTGTTGTTGCGCTGTTTGATGCGCATGCTCTTCGTGAAACTCTCGAGCGCCTCCTTGACCCTTCCCATCGAGCGGTAGACGAGGCCGAGGTTGTTGAAGCTCGCCGCGACCCCGAGTTCGTCGTTGCAGTCCTCGCGAAGTGCGAGACATTTCTTGTGGCAGAGAAGGGCCTCGTCGTACTTGCTCCTGTTCCAGTTGATCGCGCCCATGAGGTTGTACGACTGGGCCAGCTCCATCGGATGCTGCTTCCTGTCGAGCAGCTTGTGGACGAGGAGACAGTTTTCCCACGACTTGTCGAATTTGCCGAGGCGGTAGTATACCCAGGCGAGATCGTTGTAGAGCTTCGCCCTCTCCTGGGCCATTATATGCTCGCCGTGCGTCTCGAGAGCCTTCTTGAGCAGCTCCTCGGCGACTATGAACTCGCCGCGTTTTTCGAGTATCTCGCATTCCTTTCTAATCGCCTCGACTGCGAGTTCCCTGTGACTTTGCCACCTGTCGCTCGTGCTCGTCTCCTCGCGGCAATTCCTGAAGAACTCCTCGGCCTTCTCGATCCTGCCGATATTCGCGTAGTAGTCCCCCAGTTCGAGGAGCAGGTTCAACCTCATCTCCATCGGGAGGTGACGGTCGAGACCAAGGCTCATGTATCCGTCGTTAAATGAGTTTATCGCGTTGAGGTGCTTCCGCGTGAGGAGCAGCTGGAAGACCCTCAGTCCCTTGAACGCGGCTTCCTGCATATCGCCCGACCGCACGAGGTGGTAGAATATATACGCGGCGGGTGCTCCCTGCGCCTCCTTGAGTAGCTGGGCGATGTTCCTGTGAAGCTGCACTCGCCGCTGTGGATCGATCGATTCCTCGATCATGGACGCGATACTCTTGCCGTTGATGCTGAAGAGCGTGCAGAGGCCGTTGTCGGAGAAGCACGATCTGCCCGCTCTCTTCCGGATGATGTCCAGTGTGACCAGGCGGTGCAGGATCCTGTAGAAGCGGCCTTCCTCGGTGGAGAAGATCTCCTTGAGGATGGAGAGGGGAACGGCGAATCTGAAAACGGCGATGAATGAAAGGACCGATCTTTCCTCGTCGTCGAGAAAATCTATGACATTGCCGGCCGTCCTGTCCGCGCCTGCGTTTTCAGCGGCCAGCCTCGTCTTGAGCTCCATGACGGCAAAGCTGTCCCTGCGGCCGAATGTCTTCTTCACAGTTCCCCGCCGCTCTTTCGGGAGAAGCTTCAGGACCGATCCGCTCTTCCGGGCGAAATCCGGGTCGGGTATCTCGATATCGGTTATATGGAAGCCTCTCTCTCGGCCCTCCGAACGGACCGCATCGGAGAACCAGGCCGGTGCGTCGTCGCTCAGGCCGATTACGGCGAGGCTGCTCTTCTCCAGGTCGTGGGAGAGACGTTCGACGATGAGGCCGCTGAGGACCGGATCCTGGTGATGATCGTCATGGATTGTGAACTCGGACTCGGGACTCTCCTCATGGTCCCGGAAATCACTGAAGACGCTCTGATCTCCGGCTATGCCGTCGCCCCCGAATCCCCATTCCCCGGTCAGCTTTCTTGCCATTTCCTCGAGCAGGGTCGTCTTGCCCGCGCCCGCCCGTCCCGAAACGATTACCATCTGCTTTCCGTCCTCGCGCGATCTGAACGCTGCCTGTCTCACGAGGTTCATTGCCGCTGAATGGTTCTTCAGCAGCGGTTTCCTTCCGGCCAGTACGACGGGAGTTGCGGAGTTCCTTTCAGACAGCTCGCCGAGCCTCTCGATGACGGGGAAGAGGTCGTCACCGGTCTCGGGTCCGATGGCCCGCAACCTCTCGGCCGTTTCCGCGCATGCGGCGGAGTGTTTCGCCGGAAGATACCTGCAGAAGAGGGCAAGCAGTTCGCCGAAAGCGTTGAGGTCATCGAACAGGTTCTCGTTGCTGCCGACCCTGCCCGAAACATCGAGTCTGTCGAGCACGGCTTCCGGGACCAGATAGGCGGTCGGGAGGATTCCGGCCGAGTTTCCCTGCATTACGACCGATTCGATCGAGAGGTTGTGAAAGAACCGCCCCGTCGATATGCAGTCGAGAAACGTGGAGGTCAGGGAGCGTGTCAGCTCCAGGCTCTCTTCGGGCCTGAGGGATGGAAGCATCTTTGTTACGGGTACGAGTTCCTGCCAGGGAAGAAGGAAGAATATGCTGCCCCCGTTCTGCTGGATCGAGAGGGCGCGGATGCTGTCGCCGGCTGCGTCTGAGAAGAGGTAATCCCTCATCAGCAGATCGTCTGTCGATATCGATGTCTCGGCGGGGATGACAAGCGAGAAGAGGAGGTAGTCCTTTCCGCTGAGGGAATCGGTGACACCGAACCCCTGCCATGGGGGATAGGCGCCGAGCGCCTTCTTGATCGCATAGCGCGAGGTGAATCCGAGCTCGTTTTTCATTGTTACCGACCGTTGCAGACGGCTGCTGTTAAGGAATCTGACCGGTAAAAATACTTTACTGCAATCCCGTATGAATTACAAGGATTGATTTACGGTATGAAGAGGAGCCGGCCGCAATTCTCGCAGGTGATCAGCTCGCTGCTGTATGCCGACGAGAAGAACGAGGTGGGGAGTTTGACGAAACAGCCGAGGCACCTGTTCTCGGTGACCGGGATGATGGCCATACTGTAATGCCCGGCGAGTTTCTCGTAACGGTTTCTGAGGGCCGTGGGGATCTTCCCGGCGAGCTTTGCTCTTGCCTTCCGGAGTTCCTCGAGCCCGTCGAGCTGGAAGCCCATATCCTTCAGCTGATCGGAAGTCTTCTTCTCCTCGGCTTCCTTGATCATGATGTCGAGATCCTGGAGGGCGACGAGAAGTTTGAATTCCTCTCTCATTTGCCATCACCCCCGAGAACTGCCTGGAGGGACTCGAAATCCTTTATCTCGTAAAGCTTTTCGAGTGTTTCGGGCTGCTGGACGAGGGCCGTCAGCCTGCTGAGGAGGTCGAGGTAGGTCTCCGCGCCCTTCTCGGAAGGGGCGAGGATGAGGAAGAAGATCTTCGTGGGTTTGCTGTCGAGGGCTTCGAAATCGACTCCCGACGGAGATCGTGCGAACAACACAGTGAGCTCCGGTATCGCTATGGATCTACCGTGTGGGAAGGCCGCGCCGAGACCGAGGCCCGTCGATCCGAGGCTTTCGCGGTTTTTGAGCATCTCGAGGATGAAATGCTCGTCGGTGATCTTCCCGGACGCTTTGAGATGCCTGACCATCTCCTGCATGACGGAGGCCTTTTTCCGGGATCGCAAACTGAATATACAGAGATCTTCCTGGAACAGTGAAGCGAGCTTTTTAGATTCCATATCCTCTCTTGCTTTTACAGTCAACTTATTCTCTGTATACCAGTTTAAACTTTTTTAGACAACAGGTTTTTGCTATCATTGCCCGAATTGTTTATTGGCGGAGGATCATTTTTCGGAATCAGCAACTTTATTATGAACGTAAAAGAGATCTCGGAAGGATTATTGATAAGGATAAAAGGCTCGGATCATTACGTTTGCGATTCCGGTGAGGAAATCAGGTGCAGTGTGAGAGGGAGGTTCCGGATCGGGCGCGATGCTGCCGAGGTCCTTCCCGTCGTTGGAGACGTCGTGGAGTACCGAAGGGAGCCTCAGCGGGATTCGAGCGGTCCAACGGGGCTGATAACCGCCGTGAAGCCGCGCAGGTCGCTGTTCGCCAGGTCCCAGACGGGTGGGCGGAAGGGGTACAGGATACTCGGGGCGAACCTCGATTTCGTTTTCCTCGTCCATTCGGTGAGGAATCCCGTCCTCAACGTGAGATTGATCGATCGGATGTTGACTGCCGCCGAGCGAGACGGCATCGAACCGGTCATCGTCGTCAACAAGATCGATCTCCTCGAGGATGAAGCGGAACTGGCGGTTAGCCTCGCCCCTTATTCGGAAATGGAATACGCGGTAGTCCGCACTAGCGCCGTCACTGGAAAGGGTATCGGCGAGCTCGCCGGAATGATGGAAGGCTGCAGCACGATGCTTGCCGGTCCTTCCGGAGCGGGCAAGACTTCTCTGCTCTCGAGGATCGAGCCCGGGATCGAATTGAGGATCTCGGACGTCAGCTCGAGCACCGGCAAGGGGAAGCATACGACGACGCACTTCGAACTGCACAGGCTCTCGTCGGGCGGTTGGTTGGGGGATTCGCCGGGCATCAGGGAGTTCGGGATATGGGGGGTGGAGAAAGAGACACTGGGAGAGTATTTCCGCGACTTCGAGCCTTATCTCGGTGGCTGCAGGTTCAACACGTGCACCCACAGCCACGAGCCGAAATGCGCAGTGAAAGAAGCGGTAGAGGAGGGGGCGATTTCGAAGGCGCGTTACGACAGTTATCTGCGTATACTGGAGAGCCTGGAATGAGCGCCGGGTGTCCCGTCCCGGACAGATACAGGAAGAGCGGCCCGTTGCCGGCCGCTCCAAAGGGAAGGAGAGATTGAAGGTGGTGGGCTGGTTGATCCGCTCTCTATCATCTCATACGAATAACCACCTGTTATGTTCCAGTTTTATTGATCGGTTGAAGATTTTTCCGCGGGAGACGGCAGGCGTTGAGAAAAAAGCTCGAGAGAAGAGGAAAGATAATACTCGCTGAGGCACTCGCACCCTTTCTCGGAACGCGGGGAAGTAAGATCCCGCTTCCCGAACCGGGTACGGTCGAAAACCTGCTCGTTATCAGGCAGCACAATCAGATGGGCGACATGCTGCTCGCCGTCCCCGCCTTCAGGGGCATAAGGAAGAAGTTCCCGAATGCGCGCATCACACTGCTCGCCGCTTCGATCAACTCGGGAGTGATGCAGAACAACCCCTACATCGATGAGGTGATCGCCTGGTCCAAGGAGCGCAGCAGGAAAGATCCCTTCGCGCTCCTGCGATTCATCGGTGGGTTGCGGAGGCGCCGGTTCGACGTGTTGATCGTCCTCAACACCGTCTCGTTCTCGGTCACGAGCATGTTGCTCGGCGCAGTGAGCGGCGCGAAATGGAGGACCGGTTCGTCGAGCTCGCCGTTCGGCGCCGGACTTACCTCGAAGTACTACCATCTCGAGCTGCAACTCCCCGGCGAGGAGGAACTCGCCCTGATGCATGAGAGCGGGCACAACCTGTACCCGCTCCGCGCCATCGGAATAGAAGAGACCGATCTATCGTCGGTCCTTGTTCCCTTCGAATGGGAAGAGAGGGGATGCAGGGAGTTCACCGCGGCCGCTTTCGGAGGCGGACGCTATGCGGTGATCCACCCCGGAGCGGGCAAGGTTCAGAACATCTGGCCGCCCGGGAGGTTCGCAGAGATCTCCGGCGCGCTGCTCGAACGGTACGGCATATGTTCGGTCGCGGTGCGCGGTCCCGTCGACGACGTCTTCTTCGCGAGGTTCCTCGAGGCCTGTGGGACGCCGCCGCAGGTCATTTCCTGCCCTACGGCCGGTTTTCTCGGTGCGCTGATGAGAGATGCTGCAGTCTCCGTATGCAACGACACTGGAGTGGCCCACATCGCCGGCGCGGTGGGAGCGAGATGCGTGGAAGTCTTCGGACCCACCGATCCGCAGAGGTGGAAGCCTGTTTCGGATACGGTCGTTGCTGTGAGGTCGGATGAAGGTAAGGTGGATTCGGTAACGACGGGTGATGTATTGAAAGCGGTGGACGGGTTTCTGGCGGGAATTTCCGTTACTGGTGCTGGATCATGTTGATTTTCAGGGAGAGTGACTCGTTCGACGGGATGTCTACCTCGCCGGTCCACGTCAGATAGCCGTGCTTCTTCAGCTCGACGAGATACTTTCCCGAAGGCAGCTGTATCGGGTTCTGAAGCGGTGTAGTTCCGTGGAACTTTCCGTTGACGAAGACGCGCGCTCCGGCGACCGTCGTGAAATCAAGGCTGTCCGTAACGCGCTGCAACTCGATCCTTCTCCGCGTCAGTTCCCCCTTCCTGATAACGATCCTCTCGGTGTATTCGATGTAGTCGTGCTGCCTGAGTGAAATATCGTGGGGTCCTGCGGGGAGTTCCACAGGACCGAACCAGTTGGTCGATGCGCGCCAGCGGCCGTCGATGTGAATCTCGGCCTCGGGCTCGACGTAGATGTCGATCAGGCCGACGGCGAGTGCCGGTTCCTCTTCGACGACCGGTTCCTCGTCCTGCCTGTCGGATGAATCCTCTTCGGGGACCGGCTCGGCAGCGGCCACAAGAGTGTCGGGTTCGGGCGCGATTCCTTCGGGCGGCCCGGCCGGCGAAACGGGATCAAAGCGCTCCATCCCGGCAGCCGTGGAATCGGTCTCCACCGCGCCGGTGTCCGCGGCCGCAGTGAACATGCTTTCCATTGACTCTCCGGGAGTGTTCGAAGCCTCGAGCAGCCCTTCGGGCTTTTCCGATCTCAATGCCGACAATACGCCTTCCGCCCTTGTCCTCAATCCACGGATGATGGCGGGGCGCTCGACCACTGTGTAGCCGGCCGCGATCACCACGGCGGCGGCCGCCATGCCGGCGATCCATTTCTTTGCGTTTCCCCTGCGTCGGCGCCTGGGGGCGGGCTCGGTGACGGTCATGGCCGGGTCGTACCCGCCTATGAGCCTGCGGACCCTGTTGCGCAGCGACCAGATCTTCTCCTGGCCGACGTATGCCTCGATCGTTCTGGCCATCTCGAGAGCGGTCCCGTACCTCTTTGAGGGTTCCCTG
Source organism: Candidatus Krumholzibacteriota bacterium (assembly GCA_030613345.1). Lineage (GTDB taxonomy): Bacteria > Krumholzibacteriota > Krumholzibacteriia > Krumholzibacteriales > Krumholzibacteriaceae > JAUWCL01. The sequence goes on along the minus strand of JAUWMD010000012.1, from coordinate 2,039 downwards.
CTGAGAGCCTTCATGATGATGCGGTCGGCTTCGGACGATACCTTTTCGTTGACACGGCCAGGATGCGGGATATGCCCGTCGATTATCTTCTGGATGACGGCAGCGTATGTGTTCCCTGTGAAGGGCTGCTTTCCCGTCACCATCTCGAAGCATATCGTGCCAAGAGAGAAGATGTCGCTGCGGCCGTCGATGCCGCCGCCGATCGCCTGTTCGGGCGACATGTAGAGGGGGGTGCCGAGCAGGGTGTCGGCGACCGTATGCTGAAACTGGCTGCCGATCAGCTTGGCCAGCCCGAAATCGGTGATCTTCACCTGGCCGGTTGCAGTGATCATGATGTTGGCCGGCTTGATGTCCCTGTGGATAATCCCGTGCTGGTGAGCGTGATCGAGACCGATGCAGATCTCGCGCGCTATCAGCAGGGCGAGCTCGTCGTCGATCGGGCCGTGCTTCTCGAGGATCTCGCTGAGCGAGAAACCGTCGATGTATTCCATCACTATGAAGTAGTTTCCCTGGGAGATGCCCGAGTCGATGATACGGACGATATTTTCGTGATCGAGGCTGGCCGCGGCTTTGGCCTCTATCTCGAATCGTCTCGTGAAATTCGTGTCGGGTGTGAGATGGGAGTGGAGTTTCTTTATGACCACCTCGCGGTCGAGAGATTTCTGGACCGCCTTGTACAGTACGGCGGTTCCGCCTGTGGCGAGGGTGCAAAGTATCTGGTAATTTCTTCCTTCCATCTCTCTCATCTCGCAATGGCGAGCCTCGAGGCGAGTGACTCGGGCAGTCCTTCCGCCCTGATCCTCTCCTGGGCTTCCGTCACGTCGTAAGGTATCCTCCGCAGGCTGATCCTGCTGCGCTGCACGTCAATAACGGCAAAACTCGCCGCGCTGACGCCGTCCCTCGACTGGCCGATGCTTCCCGCGTTGATCAGGTACCGTCGGCCTGGTTCGGCCTCGACCTTCGAGCTGCTCTCCACTGTGTAACCTGATACCGGGTCGTAGCTGATGATCCCCGGCACGTGCGTATGCCCTATGAGGATGAATCTGGCATCGGTCTCCCTGAAAATCCTCTCCGCCTGTTCCATCGTGTAGATGTATTCCCAGTCGAGGGGAGAGACAGGGGAGGAGTGCGCGAACAGGCAATCCCCGTGCCGCCTGACAGTATCGTAGGCTGAGAGAAGCTCCTTCTGCCGTGCGGAAAGCAGGCTCTTTGTCCACTCGATCGATATCCTCGCCGTGATGTTGAAATTCTCGCTCTCTGCGAGGCCGGCGGCCACGAAATCATGATTGCCGCAGATCCGGATATCACAGTGCTCGTCGACGAGGTCGATGCATTCCGAAGGGTTCGCGCCGTAGCCGACGACGTCGCCCAGCGAGACGACGAAATCGGGCCTGATCCCGGCGATCTCTTCGACAACTTCCTCGAGCGCCTGCGCGTTGCCGTGAATATCTGAAAATACGAGGTACTTCATTGTATCAGATCTTGAAGACGAATTCCTCCGAGCCGATGGCGATGAGGTCCTCTTCCTGCAGGACCTTCTCCTCCATCTTCTCGCCGTTGACCCGCACATTCTTCTTTCCGTCCGCCTGCATGATCCAGTCGGACCCGTTCCTTCGGATGTTCACCTGCACGCGTGGGGCGAAAAAGAGGCCTTTAAGCCTGATATCCGATCCCCTGCCCCTGCCGATCACGAAGTTGTCGCTCTCTATGAGGTATTCCTCCTGCTCGCTGCGGCGGTACAGTCTCGGAGAGGCGTCCGCCTGTCCGATTGCCGCAGCTTTCTCCTTCAGGCCGGCTTCACTGTGATATCTGGGGATGATGACGGTCTGGTCGAGCGTGTCGGGGATGCTCTCCTCGCCGGTGATGACCTGGAAGGCTATTTCGTACTTGCCGATTGTTATCGTGTCGCCGTCCTTGAGCTCGCCGTGCTCGATCTTCTCGCCGTTGAGAAGCGTCCCGTTCTTGCTGCCCAGGTCGCGGAGGACGTAACCGGACCTGACCGAATGGATGACAGCGTGCTTTCTCGAGACGCTGAGGTT
>JAUWMD010000122.1 GCA_030613345.1 Candidatus Krumholzibacteriota bacterium | reverse complement strand
TCACGGTGAACGTTCCCTCGAACGCCTCCCGGTCGACGGCACGCTTCGCGATCCAGGTCTCGAACTCATCCTTCGTCATGTCAGTCGGGTAGAACTCGGCGCCGGCCGGCTTCTGCAGTTTTGAGATAAAGGGCTCGTTCTCGTTGATCCGGTCCCAGGGACCGAAATTAATCCTGAAGAACTTGAGCTCCTTCATCTTGCCCTTGCTGATCAGGGCCTTGCGCAATTCGACGTTACCCTTCCAGACCTGCCTGAGAAAAATCTCGTCCATGACGACTGCCGCCCTGTAGATGTTCTCGAGCGCGGCGGTCTCGTTCTTGTCGAGCAGATCCCAGGGCACCGAGATCTTCACCGGCGCGTAGACGGCGAGCCTCGCCTCGATCGGCTTGTCGCTCTGTGCGGACACGGTTTCTCCTCCCCCGGCGATGACGATCAGGCAGGCGGCCGCGACGAATACGGCCGCGGCGGCTGAAAATGCCCTCTTCATGTCTCTCCTCCTGCGTTAAAGATATTGTAAGCCGGATGATTATCGCAAAAAATGGCCCTTCAATCAAGCGGGAGAATCCTCAGCGCCCCGTTTCGCCTTGACGCTCTCCAGCGGCCGGTGATAGCGTGGACCGGTCCGTAAAACTACCTGAAAAACGAAAGGAGCAGGGCATGCTCGAGGATATCTACGGAAAGATCGACGCCTACGGCGACGCGATGAAGGACCTGCAGTCGAAGCTCACCGCTATTCCCGCCCTCGGGCCGGAGAACGACGGGGTCGGCGAGAAGGAAAAGGCCGATTTCCTCGAGAAATGGATGGCCGACCAGATTGGTTTCGACACCGTCGAGCACTACGACGCCCCCGACGACAGGGTGCCGGCCGGGATCAGGCCCAATATCGTCGCTACGGTCAAGGGCGCCTCGAGCGAGAGGAAGATCTGGGTCATGGGCCATATCGACGTCGTTCCTCCGGGAGACCTCGAGAAATGGAACACCAATCCCTGGGAGGTCGTCGAGAAGGACGGAAAGCTCTACGGCCGCGGCACCGAGGACAACCAGCACGGTATAGTGACCCCTCTCTTCGCTCTCAAGGCGATCAAGGAGTCGGGCGCGCAGCTTCCGTACGATACAAGCGTCGTCTTCGTCTCGGCCGAGGAGACGGGGAGCGAGCACGGTATCGGCTACCTGCTCGAGAACAGCGACCTGTTCGGCAAAGACGACTACATCATCGTCCCCGACGCCGGCGAGCCCGACGGAGGGATGATCGAGGTGGCGGAGAAGTCGATCTACTGGCTCAAGATCGAGACGACCGGCAAGCAGTGCCACGCCTCGACCCCGGCCGCGGGTGTAAACGCCCACTTTGCCGGCGCCCACCTGATAACGCGGCTCGACAAGCTCCACGAGCTGTTCCCGAGAGTCGACGAGGTCTTCGATCCGCCGATCAGCACCTTCCAGTCGACAAAGAAGGAAGCAAACGTCCCCAACGTCAACACGATCCCGGGCGACGACGTCTTCTATCTCGACATGCGTGTCCTTCCCGGGATCGACCTCGCCGAGATCGACGCCGGGATCAGGAAGATATGCGACGGGGCGGAGAAGGAATTCAACGTGAAGATCACGCTCTCCGCCGCCCAGAAGGAGGAAGCCGCGCCGGCCACGCCCGTCGACGCGCCTGTCGTCAAGGCTCTGGCCGCCGCGATAAAGGACGTTTACAAGATCGAAGCGAAGCCGATGGGCATAGGCGGCGGCACGGTGGCCGCGTTCTTCCGCCGGGCCGGATTCCCGGCTGTGGTATGGTCGAAGATAGATGACCTGTGCCACCAGCCGAACGAATACACGACCGTGGAAAACATGATCGGCGACGCGAAGGTGTTCGCCAATCTCTTCATGCAGGAGGGATAACAGCAGACAGTTATTATCTTTGAGGGGCCGGCATCCATACCGGCCCTTTTTTCATGAAAGAACGAGCAGCCGCGTCTCGCACATCTCGCGGATCGCCCAGCGCAGCCCCTCGCGTCCCGATCCCGATTCCTTCACTCCGCCGTAAGACATACGGTCGACCCTGAATGTCGGAATGTCGCCGGCGATCACGCCGCCGACCTCGAGCGTCTCGAACGCCCGCCTTATCAGACCGAAGTCCCTCGCGTAGATCCCCGCCTGGAGCCCGAACCTCGAGTCGTTGACATCGGCGAGGGCCTCGTCGAAATCGTCGTAGCCGAAGACGACGGTAACGGGGCCGAAGACCTCCTCGCAGGCGACCTTCATGCCGCGGCTGGCGTTTTCGATGATCGTCGGCGGGCAGAAAGCGCCGTCCCTCGGCCCTCCGGCGATGACGGAGGCGCCACCGGAGACGGCCTCGTCCACCCATTCCTCTACCCGGCAGGCCTCGGCCTCGGTTATCATCGGCCCGATACCGGTATCCTCGTCGAGCGGGTCGCCTCTCCTTACAGCCGAGACCTCCCGGACGAACTTCTCCATGAACGGGGCATAGATGCTGTTGTGGACGAATATCCTCTGCACGGAGATACAGACCTGCCCCGAGTAGGCGTATCCGCCGACGGCGATCCTCGCCGCCGCGCCGTCGATGTCGCCCCAGTCTTCGTGGACGACGACCGCTGCATTCCCCCCGAGCTCGAGGGTGACCCTCTTCCTGTACGCCCTGCGCCTGAGCTCCCAGCCGACCTCGGCGCTCCCTGTAAATGTCACCTTCGCGATCTCCGGCCTCTCGGCCAGACGTCCCGCCTCGGCCCCGGTCATCGGCAGGACGCTCAGCGCTCCGGCCGGCAACCCCGCTTCTATCAATATTTCGGCGAGGAGCAGGGCGGTCAGGGGAGTCTCGCTCGACGGCTTCAGGATCAGTGGGCATCCCGCGGCGATCGCCGGTGCCAGTTTGTGGGCGACGAGGTTGAGCGGGAAATTGAAAGGCGTGATCGCCAGCACGGGACCGACCGGAAACCAGCCCGTCAGGCCCATACGCCCCTCGCCGGGCGTCGACGTATCGAGCGGGATCGTCTCGCCGTAGAGCCGGCTGCACTCTTCGGCCGCCTCGGAGAAGGTATGGACCGCGCGGGCCGCCTCGCCCGCCGCGTACCTCATCGGCTTACCCGATTCGCGGGCTATCAGCCGGGCCAGTTCCTTCCCGCGACCGCCGATCAGCGCCGAGGCCCGCCTGAGGATTCCCGCCCGCTCACCTGTCGTCATACCCTTCATTCGGGGAAACGCCGCGACGGCGCCCTCTACCGCCATCTCGATCAGATCGGAGGACGGTCGGAGCGCCTCGCCGACCACGCTGCCGTCATGAGGGGAAAGGACCTCGAACTTCTCGCCCTTTCCGGCCCACTCACCGGCCGCCAGGCAGAGTCTTTCCGTCATCTTTTCACTCCTGTCATTTATGTTATTCCCCCTCCCGGCGGTTTCATGCTACAATGCCGCACGGATATCGCCATATCCCTCTGGAGGGGTCTTTTGAAGTATCTCAACCATCTTCTCGTTCTCGCCGTCTTCCTCGTCCTGAGCTTCCTGTTCTTCAGGCTCTGCCTGGACAACGGGTTCTGGAACGGCTACGACTACGTCGGCCTCGAGAACAGCATCATGATGCACTCCGACCTCGCAGCCGCGTTCGAGAGCGGTCCACCGTTCAAGTTCCAACCTCTTGTTTACAGCATCCATTATCTTCTGTTCAAATGTTTCTTCTTCGAAGCATCGGGGTATTTCCTCTTCAACATTCTGCTGCACGGCCTCAACTCTTTCCTCGTCTACTTACTCGTCAGCACGCTGATCCGCGACAGGGCCATCGCCGTCCTCGCCGGGCTGCTTTTCGTCTTCACCGTGGGAAGCTACGGCAAATCCGTGATGATCGCCTCTGGGCTGGAGGATCTCGTCATCACGTTTCTCACGCTGTGCACGATGATCTGCTACTTCCACAACGAGCTCCGCCGCGACGGAAGGCTCCTCTCTCCGTGGTACCTGCTCACCCTGATATTCTTCGTCGCCTCGATGTTCACGCGGAGTACGAGCTTCGCGATACTCGGCTCCTTCCTCGCCTTCAATTTCTTCTTCCGTGCCGAAAGGAAGAGAAAAGTGGCCGACGCAGGATTCGTGATCCTTCTCATCCTGGCCATCGCCGCCCTCGCGGCCAAAGCCACGCTGTTCCACTACGCGCCGCCGCTGTACAGGCAGCGCCCCGGTGCCTTCATGTTCGTCTATTACGCGATAAAAAACGTGATCGGCTATCTCGTCAGGATGATCTTCCCCATCCACACCTCCCACCTCGTGACCGGGGCGGTGCCAGCCGTGAGATTTATCTACAGGTTCGCGACACAGATCAGGATACTGATCGCGCTTGTCGTCCTGTCCTATTCATTCTTCGGCTTCGTCTTCGGAAACAGGACGATCAGGTTCTTCATAGCCTGGACCTATATCATGGTGCTGCCGTTTGCATTCTTCCAGTTCCCCGGCGACTGGCTCAACATCCGGCATCTCTATCTGGTGTCCGTCGGGTTCGTCTCTACCATCGCGGCCGGCGCGGTCTACTGCTCGCGCCTTATATCGGAGAACAGGTGGAGGAGGTTCGTGCCGATGGTCGTGCCCGTCGCATTCATCCTGCTGTCGCGGTTCATCGTGGTTCAACTCGACAGCAGCTACCGCGTCAAGGCGGCGAGTCCGATCATGGCGGAGTACAGGAAAGCCCTGGCGGAGATGTACGACGACGTGTATGTCGCCGGCGACAGCCTGAAGATGCGCCGGGGCCCCTGATCGTTCAGGAGAGTCCGTTCTCTTCCTTTAGTATCGTCACCCGCGCCGCCCGCTCCAGCCTGCCGACATCCCTTCGGCGAAGTCTCACGGTGAATATCACCGCCTCATCCTCGACGGCCCTTTCGAGGACCTGACCGGCCTCCTCGACCATCGCAACCGTCTTTCCGTCGGCGGCGGGAACCGTCACCCGTACGAGCGTGGTGACCCGCCGTCTCTGCAGGCCGACTGCTTCGAGCAGCCCGCCGGTGCCCTCTCCCGTCGCCGCGCTTATCCGTACGGCCTCGGGATATCTCTGCTCGAGCCGCGACGACTCTTCGGGCTCAAGGAGGTCGGCCTTGTTCAGGACGAGCAGGGTGGGGATCGGCCCCCTGTCTCCCCTGGGCGCCCGATCGCCGAGTACCCTGTGCAGGACATCGTTCACAATGGAGATCTTCTCCGCGCACCGCGGCGAGGAGGAATCGACGAGGTGCATCAGCAGGTCGGCCTCTTCGACGTCGAGCAGGGTGGCGTGAAAGCTCGCGACGAGATGGGCGGGAAGTTTCCTGATGAATCCGATCGTGTCTGTCAGGAGAACGGCCCCTCCGCCGGGCAGTTCGACCCGCCTGGTCGTCGAATCGAGCGTTGAGAAGAGACGGCCGCTCTCGAGGACATCGCTCCCCGAGAGCCTGTTGAGCAGAGTGGATTTTCCGGCGTTAGTGTAGCCGACGATCGTGACGTTGAACAGTTCCCTCCTGTTCTTGCGTCTCTCCTTCGTGCGGTTCTCTATCTTCGCCAGCTCGCGCTTGAGCGCGGCGATCCTCTCCCGGACCTTTCGCCTGTCGACCTCGAGCTGCGTCTCGCCGGGGCCCTTGGTGCCGATGCCGCCGGCCTGCCTCGACAGATGGTCCCACAGCCGCTTCAGCCTGGGAAGGGCGTATGTGAGCTGGGCTATCTCGACCTGCAGCCGCGCCTGCCTCGTCCTGGCCCTCTTAGAGAAGATGTCGAGGATAAGCTCTGTTCGATCGATTACGTTGACCTCAAGCCGATTCTCGATGTTTCGGGCCTGCGCGGGGGTGAGATCGTCGTCGAATATTACGAGGTCGATCCCTTTGTCGGCGACTGCGGCAGAGAGCTCCTCCAGTTTTCCCTTCCCGATGTATGTCGACCCGTCGAGCCTCGTACGCTGCTGGATGATCGAGCCCGAGACGGTCGCGCCGGCGGTCGTCGCGAGGAGTTCGAGCTCGGCGACGTTCTCCTGCTCGCTTTCGAAGGTCGAGCCGGGGAGCTTCACGCCTACCAGGAAGGCGGTCTCATCGGGACTTTTCGTGGGAGGAGTATAAAAAGCCATGTTATCTGAGGAGGATCACCCGCCTGGTAAGCGACCTCTCGCCGATCTGCAGCCTGCAGTAGTAAACGCCGGGCGAGACCTTGGTTCCATTCTCGTCCGCCCCGTCCCAGCCGAGGGTGTGCTCGCCGGGATGCAGCACCTCGTCGGCAAGAACCGTGCGCACAAGCCGCCCCTTGACGTCGTAGATCCTGACAGAGCCTGTCCCGGGCTGTGCGGCAGAGGATCTGTCCTGCGACTGCCCCGACGGCTCGTTGACGAGGATGTCGATCGAGAGGTTGCTCGCGAAAGGGTTCGGGAAGAGCCTGACGCTGTCTTCGGGCAGCCTGCCCGGCTGCAGGCCGTCGACTCCGGCGAAGCGCTGCAGCTCCTCTTCCCCTATATATGACGTGAATATCGTTCCGTCCGTCAACTGCCCCTCGATTGAGAACGGTCCCGAGGAGGCGGTCTTCTCGTCGAGGGCTATCACTATCCTGCCGCCGACCGTCTCGAAACTCTCGGCCCGTTTCCCCGCCACCCTGAGCCATTCGATCTCCTCACCCGCGATCGAGGGCAGGTCGACCGATACCGCGGGGCGTTTCTTTCCCTGCACCCACACCGGCGTGATCGCCGCATGAACCGGGATCCGGACCGCCCTGCGGGCGGGAACGACCCACCTGAGCGCTGCGCCCTCCGGGAGGGCCAGCCCCTCCCAGGTCTCGCGCGCCCTCGAGATGTTTCTCATCAGGGCCGCGCAGTCCCGCCCGAAAACGATCGCCCATTCGAGCTCCACCCTGTCCCCGGGACAGATATCCCGCGCCGGGCCGAATCTGTGGGTAAGTACGATGTCGCCCGTTGCGGCCTCGACCAGGACGACGTCCTCGCCACATATACCCGGCAGCAGCTCCGCGCCTTCGATGTCGAGCAGGGCGGGTTCGCCTCCGAGCACGCGGAAGCCATTACCGCCTCCACACCACAGCGAATCGACATGCCTCTGCCCGTTGCGTCCCTCTGCGCTGACCGTCAGCTGCCCCTCGGGTATTGCGGCGCGAAAGAACACGACGGCAGCCAGCGGGCCCTCCCCGCCGGCGTCTGCTACGGCGGCCTGGATACGGCCCGACTTCCCGTCTTTCCCCGGACCCGCCTGTATGAAGAAGGCCCGGTCATTCCGACCACGGCTGGAATCGTCCCTGTCCCCGATCTCGAAGTCTATATAGTGGATCAGCTCGAACTGTCTCAGGGCCCCGTCTTCACCCTCGGGAGGCAGATATTCTATCGTCGTCGAGAACCCGATGAAATCCCTGACATGCCCGTAATTCCAGATGTGGTGCCTGCGGGTGACCCTGATCCCGTAATCGGCGGCCAGGGCGCTGGTAACATACATCCCGTCCCCCACGGCGGCGAAATCCTCGTCGATCTCTCCATCACCGTCATTATCGCGTCCATCGATGGGATCCTCGTCGAACGCTCCGTCACCGTCATCGTCACAGCCATCGGCCGGATATCTTGTTCCGCCCCGGCATCCCTCGGCCACCCCGGCTACCCCCGTGCCCGGAAGCACCGACTCGAAGTCACCCGGCCCGAGGAGCACGACCCTGTTCCCATCCCCGCCCGAGCACCGCCTCAGC
>JAUWMD010000020.1 GCA_030613345.1 Candidatus Krumholzibacteriota bacterium | reverse complement strand
CTTGATAAGAAAAGCCTTCCCTGTAGCCAGAGAGTTCCTTACAGCCCCGTCCAGGTCCTCCAGCCCGAAGTTTACGACGCGGCGTATGAGCTTGGTGGCTCTCTCGATCGTCACGATAGCCTGGAAACACTGCTTCTTCCTTCGGAGTATTATGAACGCCGCTTCCTTGTAGCCCACGCCATGCACCAGATAATCGAAGACGGAATCGACCAGCTTTTTCTCGTCCATTGAACTTATGATGCTCCGTCCGATCTCCTTGAGGCTGAGCAGCTGGATATTCTTTTCCACAAGCTTGAAGAGGGTCCGTTCGAGGTCGGTCAGGAGGGTGATTATCATCCTGTAGAAGACGTCGTCGCCTGTATCCCCGATATTCTCGTCGAGGAACAGCCCTTCGCCCTTGAGATTCGACAATCTCTTATGTATGTTCTCTATCCGATTGCCGCGCAGCCGCCGCCTCCTCCAGCCGACAAGAGCGGCCAAGGCAAGCCCCGCCGGGATGAGAAACCAGACGACAGGGGGCCATAGCGCGGCAGATACGAGAAATACCGTATATATAGCCGCCATCAGAAGATAATCGTGTATCCAACGCATATGATCACCGTTGATAGATTTTAAAGGTGGATTCGAGGGTAGTCAAGTAATTGCGACGGATCTGCGGATCAGATGTGAATGGTCCCTCAGCAGGCGCCTTTCCCCGATATGACGACGAAGATCGTTTTGAAGAGGATGCTCATCTCCTGAGGGAAAGATAGCTGGGAAATATACTTGAGATCGTAGTAGAGCTTCCCCGTCATCTTCTCCACAGTATCGGTATAGCCGTTCTCGACCTGGGCAAGTCCGGTAATCCCGGGCTTGACCTTCAGTCTCAGCGGGAATTCGGGCACTTCCTGGCGGACCTGGTTGATGAAGAAGGACCTCTCGGGTCTCGGCCCGACGATGCTCATGTCGCCCCTGATGACATTCATGAACTGCGGGATCTCGTCGATCCGCGTGCGGCGGAGCAGGTGACCGATCTTCGTTATCCTTGAATCGCCCTTGCAGGAAAGTTCCGGTCCCGCCTTTTCCGCGTCAAAGAGCATCGTTCTGAGCTTGTATATGTTGAACGGCTTGCCACTGTGGATCTTCTTCCGCCTGTCGTTGTTCCTTCTCCGGTCGGGTCCATCGTATCCATCCGAGACGCATCTCCGGCAAGCGCTCTTTCTCCTGTTCAGCCCTATCCTCTCCTGCAGGAAGAAGACCGAACCGGATGACTCCAGCCTGATGAGAACAACAGCCATCAGGATGACCGGCAAGAGGAAGAGAAGCGCCGCCCCGGCCAGGATGACGTCGAAAATCCTCTTTATCCTCTCGTACGCCGAGGACATACGCGTATCACCATTGTCGACCATGCGGGCGAGGTATTCGATCTCGCTGACAAGAGGATCGAGAGCGGTCCTTGCCAGAGGAATCGACATGTCAAGGCTGCTCAATGCTGTTCTGTTGAAAACTACCAACTCGGACCTTTCGCACCTATATGGTTCGGATACACCTGTCCCAAAGCATGTAATCGGAAAGATTGCAAATTCCGTACCCCATTATCAACACAGCCTCTTTGCGTGGAAAATAGTTTATATTTCACGCGTAATATGTTGTACTACAAGCAATAAAAGAATGCTACGCCTTCGTGCGCTTATTGCCCGGCAAACTGCGCGCCTCAGAATATAGGTAAAAACACCCATAAAAATTAAGTGAGGTGAAGAAATTTCCGCAATTATTGCCGCTTATCCTGGCCAGATCACGGGGTTGCTGTCGTTACTTCGTTACTGCGCGAGTATTGCCCACCCAGATCGTAGACCAGTACTCTATAGTAGTATATATTCGCGCCTGTGTCAAGCCCTATATCGTCGAACCACGTGATTTCCCTGTCGGTTATGTTAGTTACGAACTGAGAGGATTCGGTGACCCCTGGCGATGTTGCCCTGTATATCCGGTACTCCGAGAAATCGGAATCCGGGTTTATCGTCCATTCGAGTGTGAGCCTGTCTGAGCCGACGGCTGAAGGGTCGCTCAGCGTTACCGGTATCGGTAATGCATCATAGGTCGATGCGGCCGTCTCGTTGCTTCCAGACGCCTCCCCGAGGTCGTTCACGACGTATATCCTGTAATAGTACGTCACACCCTGGTCGAGATCGGAATCGGGATAGATAGTCTGGCTCCGAAAATCCAGGCCCTGGACAAAGAGGGCCGGATCATCCGTGACACCTGTCTGCGTATCACGGTAGATCCTGTAGGCCGCGAAGTTCTCCTCAGCCGATTCTTCCCACCTGATCGTGATCATACTGGTCGTCGAGTCGATAGATCCGATAAGCCGCACCGCATCAGGAGGGTCTGTGAAGGAGATCCTGTCTGTCAACTCGAGAGGAACAGCCTCGTTCCCGACGCGGTCGATGAAGCCTCCTGCCACGATGAGGTCTGTTCCCCGGAAGAGGGACGGGAAGGTGTAGTCCGTCTCGTAACTGCCGTCTCCAGCTATCGGGTCTCCCCCCCTTCCATCGTCGAAAAGATCGATCGGCCCTGCGGACAGGCCCTCGATATCAACCGATGCGGATCCACCGGTCTCTTCCCCTTCCACCATGATGGCGAGATGGACGTTCGATCCGGGACTGTAGATATGCGGTTCGGGAGTGATTGTGAGATCCTCTATGCCAGCGTACGTATCGAGCTCTATCGACGCGCTGACCGCCGGCGAAAGCGCTCCCGTCTGGTCCTGGAACGAAGCGTATACCATTTTTACGCCGTCACCCTCCGGCAGCACCCATCCCCTCGAAGTCGAAAAGCCTTCCCATACCGCCGATCCAAAATCGGGGATATCCGAGATCCTCATCACGGCCGTCGACGCCGGCGCGGTCAGGGCAAGCTCAACGATCCTCGTCCCCGTATATTCCAGGCCTCCGTTGATCAGCAGCGAATATACCGATGGTACGGCGGGGACAGGTTCCGATCTCGCGCTCTCCACGCCCGATGAACCGATGGAAGAGGCCGAATAGAGGTACTGAATCCCGTTGGAGACCGCCTCGTCGACATGGAAAGTGTCGACCGTCTCGGTGATCCTTACCCAAACCTCGCCCAGTGTAGCTGATCTGTACAACCTGTACGCGACCGCCTCCTCGACGGATGTCCAGGAAAGCGCTATCTGCCCGTCGCCCGTGACCGTCCTGATGCCGGAAGGCGCCTGCAGGTCCTCGTCCTCTATGACCAGGGGCACCTCCTCGATATCCTCAAGGCAGGACGGCATCATGACCGCCGCAATGATCAGCATATAGAGCAGCTTTTTCGTCATCAGATTTTCCTCCGCTTAATCAGAATCTGTACACCAGAGAGGCGTGCGTCGGTCCGACACTGAATGACAGGTCGGACGGCGGAGCGTCCTCGCGCCCCGGTATGAATGTATCTATCACGCCCGCGGCCCACACCCCGGCGAGGACTCCGTAAGAGATATTCCTCCATCTGCGCGTCTTGTCCACATCGGCCCAGTACCCTGCCGACCGTTCACGAAAATACTCTTTTTCCTCTACGGTCTCTGCCCCGTCGAAATATTCCAGGTTTATCTCGTAGGCGTTTACCGCCTCTTCGTACCTGTTCAGGTAATACAGCGTAACGAGGACGCCCGCCGTCGAGGTGAGCGAGTAGAACATGCCCCTCGATCTCTTGCTCTGGTAGAACTGGCCCCGGCCGGGCCGGAACAGTGACAGAAGGGCGGCCTTCGCCGTGCTCGCTCCAGCCCCGCTGATCTCCACGACCGCGCCGCCGGCAGAGCTCCGGGCCTTCGGAGGATTTCCGACGATCCACGGGTCGATCAACTGAAAGGCATACATATACGCCATGTATCCGAGACAGCGTTTCCTGTAATTGTTCTGGACGTTGAGATCGCGCGCGGCGGTGTGAGCATCGATCCTGATCTTCTGCCTGTCCTCGACGTTGTCCGCAGCATCCAGCTGTGCCATCAGGTCGTTATACATGTCCTCCATGTGCCGATATTCGTTCTGTTCGCTGAGCGTCAAGATTCCCGCCGCCGCGATGGAGATCATGTCGCTCCATCCGGCGTACTTCCTTCCGACGTGTATCGAGCCCCACCCGGGAAGGATGTTCCTCGCAAACGTTTCGAGACGGTTGCCGCCGAGGGACGGAACGCCGTTCCCGTCCAGCGACAGGTACCCTCGCCTGACCTCGAACCCTCGTCCCCTTACCGTAATGTCGTAAGTCAGTCCGGGCTCCAGATTACAGAGAGTCATGGGTACCGTACCGCTCAGGATCATTCCTCTTCGCAATTCGATCAGAAGATCGCGGGAATCGCCTGAGAAGTGTATGCAGAGCGAATCCCGCCCTCCGGGCGAACCCTGGGCATATACATGCCCGCAGAAGACGGTAAAGGCCATTGACACCGTAATTAATATAATCTGTGATCTCTTCATTGAACCCTCTGCTCAATCAGGGGCGGATAGATCCGGGCCCCCACTCCTATTTATCCTCAGAATATCCGTAATATTTGAAGTCATAGTAGTAGGGCAACACCTCGGACATGTTGTTTACCACGACGCCGAGGAGATTCGCGTTCGCGTCGAGGAGGATATTCCTGGCCCTCAGTGACACATGTCTGGGCGTCCTGCCGGCCAGCAGAACCAGGATGACCCCGTCTACCACGCTCGAGATCAGCATCGGATCGCTCACCGGGACTATCGGAGCGCTGTCAACTATCACTATATCGTAGTAGAACTTTATCTTCTCGAAGATATCGTTCATGATATCGCCCTCGAAAAGATGCGCCGGCGACCTGACCCGCCTTCCTGCCGGTATGACCTTGAGATTCTCGATGGGAGTGTCCTTGACAGCATCCAGAGGATCTATCTCTCCGTTCAGGCATTCGTACAACCCCGGCTCCTTCGGCACGTTGAAGATCTGGTGGAGCTTCGGCCTCCTCAGGTCGGCGTCGACAATAAGGGATTTTTTACCCCTGAACCGCGCGACTGTAAGCGCCAAATGCGAGGCTACGGTGCTCTTGCCCTCCTCCCTGACGGCGCTTGTGACGAGGAAGCTTCTCTTCGGATTTCGATCGTCGATATGCCTTATGTTCGAATAGAGACGCCTCATCTCTGTAGCGATGGGACTCTCCTGATCGAAGAGATCGTAGATAGTCTGCCTCTGGTCCTTTTCCAAGTCCTACCTTCCCAGCAGGTCATCGCTCAGTTCCACCCCGATACTCGATTCCTGCAGCGCCTTCGCGTAAATGAACATCACCCCTGAGACCATCGTGATGAAGAGCAGCAGGCCGACCGTCCAGATCAGGACTATCTTGCCCAGCTTCTTTTTCTCCCACGCGAAGTGGGAAACAGTCTTCGGTACGGTACCAAGGACCGGGAGCTTCAGTATCCTCTGGACCTCGTCGACCGATCGGAACGAGTCGTCCATATATTCCGTCACGAGTATTGATCCGACCCCGCAGATCATACCGAACATCGCCGCTATGACGACAATCTTCAGCTTGTCGGGCTTTACCGGAACGATCGGCCTTTCCGCCTTCTCGATCACGCTCATGCGTACGCCAAGATTGGTGCTCTGCATCGCCTCGCTGATCTGCGTCGTAGTCTTGGACTCGAGGAACGCATCGTAGATCGCCTGGTTCGTCCCGATCTCGTGAGTGAGCTTGCTCTCCTCACGCTCGAGCTGAGGCCGCCTGCTTATATTCCCCCTGTACTGTTCGATGTATCCTCCGAGCCTTCTCTCGATCGACCGGAGGAAGTTCGTCTGCTTGCGCTGGAAGAAGTACTCGGTGATCAGGGGTCTCACATCGTTGGAGAATTCGCTGTATTCTACGTGCACGATCTCAGAGATACGGGCCCGGAGTTCCTCCCAGAGTGCTTCGTACTCGGTCAGGTCGGTAACCGCAGTCTCATTGCCCGACAGTTCCTGAAGCAGTCTCTCTTCGGTATCTGCCAGGACCTGCCCTTCGATATTCGTCAGCACCTCGTCGGTCTCAACACGATCTGTCGACGGAATCATTCCGAATAATACCGATGTCAGCCTCTCCCTGACGCGATTCAGCCCCATCTCGTTCCTGCCGACCCGTGCGCTGAGCGATTTGACCCTCGCTTCCGCGATATGAACGTTGGCGATGTTGATCGGGTTGGTCCCTGCGCTAGTGGTAGCGAGCTCCCGCCTCACCTGGTCGAGCTCTCTCTCCGCATCCTCGAGCTTCTCCTTGTAGATGGCGAGCTGCGCGTCGCTGAACGCGC
The DNA here is from genome assembly GCA_030613345.1 of Candidatus Krumholzibacteriota bacterium. GTDB lineage: Bacteria > Krumholzibacteriota > Krumholzibacteriia > Krumholzibacteriales > Krumholzibacteriaceae > JAUWCL01. Next base: position 11,455 of record JAUWMD010000020.1, on the reverse strand, counting down.
CGGCCTGCCTCAGACCCTGGAGCTTGGCCTGCCGGGAGACCTCGATATACTTGTCGCTTATTATGGAGGCAAGGACATGGGCAGTCCCCGCATCCGAATCGAGTACGCCGATTCTGAAGAATCCGGGCAGTGTCGTTCTGACGTTTATCTTGCTGCGAAGCCTCCCCACGAGGAGCCTTATTGTCAGCTCTTCGCCGGATTGCGCCTCAAGATCCCCGTTTTCCGAAGCCGTCGCCCTGAGCTCATACGACCTGTGAAGGCCGAGGTCGATAATGACCATCTCGAGGAACTCGCGGCTCATGACCCTCGTCTTGATCATCGCCATGTACCGCCTGTTCCGATCCTGCCTCCGGGTCTCGACCGGGGTTATGTACCTGGTCATAGTCCCGGCAAAGATGTTCTGCTCCTCGGCGGTAATCAGCGCGTAAGATTCATAAACGGGCGTTAGTCGCCTCGCTCCGAGAACAGCAATGACGAGCGAGAGCACCAGCGGCACGAGCAGGAAGAACTTCTTCCTCCAGATGATCTTCCAGTATGCTTGCAGGTCTATTTTCTGCTCTTTTTCATCGGGCACGAATTTGCGGATATTCTCCACTTTGTTCACCTATTGCAATAACGCGTATACAGCAGCGTAGGCCATGATCGCGGCGAGCCAGAAACGCGGATCCTTCAAGACCGACATGCCCAATCTTTCGGCCGGGACATTGACCGTGTCGTCGGGCAGTAGCAGCGGATTGTGCCTGATATCCCCGGTCGCCAGATATTGCCTGAAATCGAAAGTCAGGGTGAGCTGCGCGCCGTTGGGCATCGTCCTTATTACGTTGACCTTCTTCAGGTCGGCGTTGGCGGCCGCCCCCCCGGCGGCGAGGATAGCGTCTATCAGCGTTCTTTCGCCCGAGAGCATGTACGGTCCTGGCGCAGCGACAGAGCCTATGACCTTGACCGAACCTGTTCCGGCATGTATCGCGGTGCTTTCAGAGACGATGACAGCATCGTCCGGCTCCAGGACTGGCAGATCGTCGAGGTTGCCAGACTCGAGCGCCGCCTGAAGATCGACCAGAAAGGTCCTCTGTCCCTCTCCTGCGGCGCGGATGATCCTGACCGTCTCGAGCGCCGCGTTTGATGTCGCACCACCGGCCTCCCTTATCGCCTCCCAGACAGTCGGGTTTTGTCTGAATCCGTATTTTCCCGGGGTCACGACCTCGCCGTGAACGTATATCATTATTCCCGATTCCTCGCCGAGGAGATTGACCGATATGGTCTGGACGCTCGGATATATCTCTCTGAGAGATCTCAACAGGACATCTTCCGCCTCGTCGAGAGACATGCCTCCGATCATGATCTCGCCGATAATCGGAATGGACACGCGACCCGCCTCGTCGATGACCAGCCTTCTGTCGAGTTCGGAACGCTGGGGAACGGTAATTTCGATTCTGTCCCCCGGCCTGAGAGTGACCTCCTGTGCATCCAGTCCGGCAGGCAGCGAGAGCGCCGCGGCGGCCAGGCAGACCGCGACCAGTATCGATCCTTTTTTCATAAAGTCTTTCATCATGCCTCTCACACCGGCCTTCAAGGTATCCGCAGCCCTTTCCTCGTGTAAAGGGAAAAGAGGGCCCGTCAGGGTGCTCCGGACTTCCTGTACCATTCGACCGTTCTCTTCAGTCCCTCCTCGAAATCTGTCTCGACGGAGTAGCCGAGCAGTTCCTCCGCCATCGAAATATCCGCATGTGAATGTTTGACATCGCCCAGCCTCGGATCCGCATATACCGGATCGAGCGATACGCCGATCAGCTCGCAGAGCATGCCGTACAGCTCGTTCAGCGTGAATCTTCCACCGCAGGCAACATTGACGACCTGGCCCGCTGCCTTGCCGTTCTGCGCGGCCATGATATTGGCCTTGACGATATTGCCCACATAAGTGAAATCCCTGCTCTGCTCTCCGTCCCCGAAAATCGTGGGACTCTTCCCATCAAGAAGATGGGAGATGAAGATTGGAATAACCGCCGCATACTGGGACGCAGGATCCTGTCTCGGGCCGAACACGTTGAAATAACGTATACTTATCGTCGGCAACCCGTATACCTTTGAATATACCGAGCAGTAGTGCTCACCGACGAGTTTGCTCACGGCGTACGGGGAAAGCGGGGTCGGCAGCATGTCCTCTCTCTTGGGCAGGACTTCGCTGTCTCCATAGGCGGAAGAGGATGCAGCGTAGACGACGCACTTCACGCTCGCATGCCTCGACTCGTCAAGAACGGTCAGTGTACCGCCTACATTGACCTCGTTGACGAGCAGCGGGTCGTCGATGCTCCTCGGGACCGATGCCAGTGCCGCCTGATGAAGGACGTAATCGACGCCATCGAGCGCCATTCTTACCTCCGACGCGTTCCTGACGTCGCCCTTCATGAATGTGACGTCCTGCCGGATATGTTCGATGTTTCCCTCGTGGCCCGTAGACAGGTTGTCGAAGACGACTACCTCCTCGCCCATTCTTACGAGCTCTTCTGCGATGTTGGAACCGATGAATCCGGCTCCTCCGGTTACGAGATATCGCGACATTTATCCTCCGTTTCGGCGGGTCCTAGAGTGTGACGATGCTGTCGGAGTTAAAATCCCTCAGAACATTTCTCGAATCAAAGACCATCGGGCAGTTCTTCACCAGCAGGGAATAATCGACATCGGTATGCCCGGTCACAACGATCGCGCAATCCATTCCGGCCACGTTGTCCGCGTTGTATTCGAGGAATTCAGCCGAGCTGGCCTTCTTCTCGAGTTTCTCGACGAAAGGATCGTTCCAGTAAATATCCGCCCCCATCCTGCTTAGCAGGTTTATGATGTCGTAGGCGGGAGATTCCCTTGTATCATCAATATCCTTTTTGTACGAGACCCCCATTATGAGGATCTTCGAGCCGTTCAGGCATCTCTTTCGTTCGTTGAGAACCTCTGACAATCTCCTTACGACATACTCCGGCATGCCGCCGTTGATCATTCCGGCCAGCTCGATGAATCTTGCGTCGAACCCGCTCTGCTTCGCCTTCCACGAGAGATAGAACGGATCGATCGGTATGCAGTGCCCGCCGAGCCCGGGACCGGGATAGAAGGGCATGAACCCGAACGGCTTGGTAGCCGCGGCATCAATAACTTCCCAGACATTGATACCCATCTTGTTGCACATCATGGCGATCTCGTTCACGAGCCCGATGTTGACGCTCCTGAATGTGTTCTCCAGCAGCTTGACCGTCTCCGCGACTCTCGTCGAGCTGACGGGAACGGGATTCATCCCCGCAGCGCTGTACAGCATGGCCGCCAGTTCGGTGCAGTCCGGCGTAACGCCCCCGACGACCTTCGGTATGTTCTTTGTCGTGTACTGATCGTTTCCGGGATCGACTCTCTCGGGAGAAAATGCCAGGTAAAAATCTTTTCCTACCTTCAGACCGGTCTCCTCGAGGAGGGGAAGCATCACTTCCTCCGTGGTGCCCGGATATGTCGTGCTCTCGAGTATGATCAGCTGGCCCTTGTGGAGGAATTTCCGGATCTCCTTGAGCGCGGCCACGATATAGGAGATGTCCGGGTCTTTCGTTTTTCGGAGCGGTGTGGGTACGGCGATATTAATCGTGTCCACATCAGAGAGGACCGAGAAATCGTCAGTCGCGCGAAGGATACCTGATCCGACCACCCCGGACAGCTCATCTGCGTCTACATCGCTGATATAGCTCCTGCTGGCGTTGATCTGTTCAACCTTCCAACTGTCTATATCGATTCCCACCGTCTCGAGGCCAGCCTTTGCGAATTCCACCGCAAGGGGCATCCCGACATATCCCAGTCCGATGACCGACTGAAGTGTCTTTTTTCTGGTTAATTTCTCCCTCAGTTCCAAATTCGTCCTCCTTTCAGGATTTCGTTGTCTAGATTATAACAATTGTGCCCTGGCGTCAAAGGTTTCACGCGCTTCCGGCGAATTCGAGGCTGGAATAAGTCCTTATGCTGTCTTTACCATCTGATTTCGCCTTGTACAGGGCAGTATCCGCCCTGTCTATGACCTTCTCGATATTGATAGCGTCATCGGGGTATACGGAGATCCCGATGCTGCAGGTGAGAAGACCCTTCGTAATCCCGTCGAACATATATCCCTTTACACCCTCGAGCACCCTCTGCCCGTACACGATCGCTCCCTCTCCCGAGGTGCCCGGAAGAAGGATCCCGAACTCGTCTCCCCCGTATTTCGCCACGATGTCTATCTCCCTGCTGCTATCCTTCAGGACAGCGGCGATGTTCGTCAGCGCCCTGCTTCCCGACAGGTGTCCGTTCCTGTCATTGTACTCCTTCAGATTGTCCACGTCGAGCATGAGAAAGGAGAAGATCGTGTTAAACCTCTTCGCTCTCTTTATCTCCATCCTCAACGACCGGATGAGGAACCTGTAATTGTAAACACCGGTCAACCCGTCCGTAATCGATTCCATCTCGAGTTTACGGTATAGGAGGTAGTTCTCGAAAGCGATGGCCGCATGGTTGGCCATCATCGTCAGCATGTGGATATCGTCCTCGTCAAAATGCTGCCGGTCCTGGTCCTGGATCGCGAGGATCACACCGAGAAGGGAGTTCTTGGCCATCAGCGGGGCGGAGATCACCATCGTAGGTTTGTCGTCATTGTCGAGGCATTCCGCTGCGAGAGTCGACAGGTCTATGGCGAAGACGCCGTCGCCCGCCCTCGGTACGCTGATTTCCCGGTTCAGCCAGTTCAGGATCCCCTTCGATTCGGGCAGGTCCTCGACGCTGATCTTCCTTCCCCTTTCCTGTCTCTCTCCCGTGTACTTGACGATCCTGTGCTCGTCTACATAGATCAGGTACACCTTATTGGCCGGTAGCAGATCAAGTGCTACATTGAGGATCTTGTTGAATATGACCCTGTTGTCCTTGCCGAGACTGATCAGGCTGCTGATCTCGGTGAACGCACTGAAGAGGATATCTTTCTCATCGATCCTGCCGGACATATTTCTCCCTTCACGTCATCCAGACAGTTTTCAAGAAAGCAAGAGATATGCCACGTACGAGGGTGAAAAATCGATTAACCCATTCTGAAGAAAAAGGTTCCGTCAGGCTGGCACCATCACGAGCGGTCTATTCGCGCCGTTTCTTCGATGCACTTCGTAATTCTTTGATATTATTAATGATAAATCGGATGAGCACGAGCATGAATCCCGCGATAAGAAGAGGGACGCCGAAACGTTTCAGCACGCTGCCGTCGGGATACATGCCCTGGAAGAGCTGGAGAGACACATAGAACAGTATGCAAAGGAAGACGAGGAGGATGATTTTTACCACAAGAACCGATACCGCTGCGTAATAATACTCCCTCTCACGCCTGTGGGCCTCCCTGATCGGAGACCTGAAACGCCTTCTGTCAGGTTTTCTGGGAGTGAGTATCATAGTGCTGCACCTCTTCAGAGATCCTCGTAATCGGCGTCATCGATCTTCTGGTCGGTCAGGCTCTCGTACCTGTCGTCCCGCTGCGCGCCCTTTCCGCTTCCAGCCCCCGGGTTTCCGCCGGAAATCCACCGGGCGATCCATTTGATCAGGTACCACCCGATCACGATGAAGAGCACTGTTCTCAGCAGGGTCATAGCCTCGATCCCTTCCGGCGATTCCCCGGATCAACGTTCGACGGCGAAACGGCCGTGATGCTGGGAGCGTCTGCCATCTCCTCCAATGACTACCATCCTGTACATATATATACCCGAGGCAAGCGCCGTGATTCCGGGGAACATGTCTCCGCAGGAGTGGCAACTGAGACCGGACGGTACCGGAGAACCAACTCCTGCACCAAGCTGAGCATTCCCGATCAAGTCGCCTTCGAGAGTGAACAGCTCGAGCGAGAGGGAGACCTCCTCAGTCGAATTAATGCAGAACCTCGCCTCCGAAAAGGGACGATTGACAGGATGCGGGATGAAATGATGGTTCTCGATCGTGTTACTCGTTCCCTCCATGATAAAGGAAACCGAAGCCCTGTTGTCGGACGGATCGTCGTCCATGCCCGATACTGTTATCTCGGCGGTAACGACATTCTCTCCACCAAGGCCACTGCCGGTTCCGAGAGGTATATCCACATGCGAGAATCTCAACGGATCAGCCGGAGAAAGGTCGTCCGAGTAGATTCGCTTCCTGCCACCCGCATTCACCAGCCACACGTCAAGCCGGACTACGGCACCTTCCGGCGGAGGCGTCCCGCCGGTGTTCCTGACCCTCGGCCGCAGGGATATCTCCTCGCCGGCCTGGAACACGTTCTCATGCCGGATCGCGCCGTTCACAAGCACGAGGAGATCTGCCTCGAGCATCGAGTTTTCCGCAGGCGAACCGACGAACGATGCGATGAATCCGTTAATGAGCGACGCTATCCTGCGCGTCTGATCGAAATCGACGTTCTCGATGAGATCGTTCACCGTGTGGTAATGAGGATATATGATCGATCCGGTCGCTTCGAGCGGCTCGGCAAGGGTTATGGCTGGCAGCCTTCCCTCTTCCCGCTCCCAGAACGACGCGTGATCCCAGTTCGATGGACCGGGTTTTATCAGGCTGACTTCGAGGGAAGGATCCGTTATCGATGCATATTCGATGATCAAGTCGGCGAGCCAGCCGGAACGGAAATCGCTCATGACGGCAGCGCCTGTACCGTTGTCCGAGTACCCTATCATATCAACATTGATCACCCCGAGATGACGGTCCGCGCAGTCCGCATCGCACAGCGACACGTAATAGATGCTTCCAAGCTTCCCGAGTTCCTCGCCGCTGAAGAGTACAAACTCCAGGTCGAACGGAAGATCTAGCGGCGAGAGGAGCCTGGCCGCCTCCATCACGGCGGCTACTCCCGTACCGTTGTCGTCCGCCCCAGGAGCCTCGACATGTACCCAGGCGCTGTCCCATTCCCATTCTTCGTCTTCGGGGTAGCTGCGGTGAGCTATGGCGTCAAAATGAGCCGTCAGAAGGAGAACCCCGGACGAATGTCCCGTTGCCTCTACCCTGCAGATTATGTTTTCGCCGGTGAATGTCGAGTCGTGATCGTCGAACCTCCATTTGATCTCGAAGCTCTGACGCGTGGCGGCGACCCCTGTATATCTCTCCAGTCTCGCGGCCAGCGAATCAGCGATCAAACTCAGTTCGCTCTCCCTGAATACGTATCTGCTGCGCGGCTGCGATGTGGAAGGATCGAGCGAGAGGTACCTGACCATCGCCTCGAGGGAATCGATGTCCGCCATCGCCTCGGCCGGAACGTTCATGTCCGATGCGGCGCGGCCCGCCTCCATGACCGGAAAAATCGCCAGAGATCCGGCTATGACCAACAGTATGCTCCGCAGCTTCAACAAATCTTCCTTCCGGGTAGTTTCGCCGTCCCGCGCTTCATGGCAGGACGGCGAAACCGTTAAGCACGCCCGAGAGGATTCGAACCTCCGACACCCAGCTCCGGAGGCTGGTGCTCTATCCAGCTGAGCTACGGGCGCTTTTCCCGCCGTCGAGGAGCTCCTCGGCGAGTCGCTCTCTGAGCTCTCCCCCGCCTCCCAGCATCCTCGTTATCTCTTCCGTTCTCTGCTCACCGGTCAGGACGGATGCAGTCGTCCTCGTCCTTCCCCCACTGACAGTCTTTTCCACCGATATGTGCTGCACGGCCCCGGCTGCCACCTGCGGCAGGTGCGTGATGCATATCACCTGATACCTCCCGGACAGGTCCGAGAGCTTTTCGGCCACTACCGCTCCCATGTCGGCTCCGAGGCCGGTGTCTATCTCGTCGAAGATGAGGGTAGGGATGCGTCTCTCGCGAACGAGGAGTTTCTTCAGCACGAGGGTGATCCTCGACAGCTCACCTCCCGAAGCGACATCGGCAAGGGGATGAAGCTCCTCGCCCACGTTCGTTCTTATCATGAACTCCACTTCGTCCCTTCCCCCGCCGGATAAATCTAGCTCATCGCTTTCTTCCATGAAAGCTCTAATTTCCCGCGTTCCTATGGCAGTGCTGAACAGGGCGCCCCTCATACCGAGTTCGGCCAGCTCCGTTGTAACATCAGCATCGATTCTTGCCGCGACCTTTCTTCGCTCTTCGCTGAGCCTGTCCAGCACCGGTTCGAGAAGGTCTTTCGCCCTCGCCGTTGCCAAACGCTCTTCCTCGATCCCGTCCGAGCCCTCGTCGAGTCCTCTCAGGACTCCCCTGATCCTGTCGCGTTCGGCGGCAAGACCGTCGGCATCGGTCCCGTACTTCCTCGCTGTCCTCTGGATCGCCGCCAGCCTCTCCTGCAGCGGTTCGAGCGATTCGCCTCCCCCCCACTCATCACTTCGCCCAGCGTCGATCGCCCTCGCCGTCTCCTGGAGGGTTATAATGGCGGACGTGATCTCCTCGGACGCCTTATTCCATCTCTCGTCAAGATCGGAGATGGAATCGATCGCTTTTTCCGCCTCCCCGGCCGTTTCGATAGCGCCCCCTTCACCTGTCAGATTTACGGCGGCAGCCTCGAGAGCCGACCTGTAACGCCGGATATTCTCCAGCATGTTTATCCGCTTCTCGAGCGCGCCGGCGATACCCGGCTCGAGATTCAGCCCTTCGAGCTCCCTCAGCTGGAACCTGAGGAAGTCCTCTTTCTCTCTGTTCTCCTCCTGCCCGACACGCAGTTCCCTGAGCCTCTTCCAGGACTCCCTGAACAACGCACTCAATTCTCGGCACTCTTCGAGAAGATCATCGTAGCCGCCACTCATGTCGAGAAAGCGAACGTGCCTGGCTGGATCGAGCAGTTCCTGCTGGCCATGCTGGCCGTGCAGCTCTATAAGCGCTGATGTCGCCGCCCGGGCGTTACCACCTGTCGATACGATGCCGTTTATCCTGATCCTGCTGCGGCCCGTGACGGAGAACTCCCTCTGAATCGACAGTTGATCGTCACCGTCGTCCATCCCGAACATCTTCCTTATCTCTGCGCAATAGCGCGGCACCCGGAAGATGCCCTCTATGAAGAGGCTCTCGGCGCCTTTACGGATCAGGGACCGTTTCGCCCTGCTGCCCGACAGAAGTTCAACGGCGGCGAGAATGATTGATTTTCCAGCTCCGGTCGCTCCGGTGAGGACATTCAGCCCGTTAGTGAATTCAATCACGGCGTCTTCTACAACGGCGAGATTTCGGATTCTAAGTTTCCCGAGCATGCAGCTTTCCTCCCGTCATCGCTTCCTCAGCACACCACCCCATTTGAGCTTTCTTCTCAGCAGATCGTAGAAATCATATTCATCCGTGACGATTATCTTCGTGACCTTCCCGCTTCGTCCGATCCTGATCCTGTCGCCCTCGCTTATCCCGCAGGCCTCCTGCCCGTCGATCGTTATCATGGAATCCCCTCCCTCGACCAGCTCGATGGTCAGCATCTCTTCGCTGCTTATTACGACGGGCCTGACCGAAAGTGAATGCGGACATAGAGGGGTCAGGATGAACGATTCGAGGGTCACCGGGTTGATTATCGGCCCCCCTGCCGCGAGCGAGTAGGCCGTCGAACCTGTCGGCGTGGAGACGATCAGCCCATCGGCGAGATATTCACCGAGAACGGTATCCCCTATCGACATCAGAAGGTGAAGTACCCGCGAGACACCGACACCGTGGATCACTATATCGTTCAGGGCCGTGTAGACGTCGCCGTTATCGTCGTCCTCCTTGACGCTCTCGAGTCGCATCCGCTCCTGTATCACGCATTTCCCCGAGAAGAGATCCGACACCGCTCGTTCGGGATCGTCCTCGGTCAGGAATCCGAGGCTCCGGATCTTGATCCCGAGCACAGGAATCTCGTTGTCCTCGACCAGCCTTGCAGCCCTGAGAAAGGTTCCGTCCCCTCCGAGCGAAGCCACTGCGTCGCATACTGAGAGGGAATCAACCGTTTCTATCCTTCCTCCTTCCAGCAGGCGCGCCGTATCCTCCAGTGCAACGACCCTGACACCGTCTGGCACCAGGGAGATGACCCTGGACATCACATCCCTGATCTCTCTCTTCTTTTTGTTGGATACGATACCAAATGTCGTGATCTTCATCTCGATCCTCCATCCGTCGCTCCATCGGATCGGGAGGCCGAAGAGAGCACTGTATCTGCGATCCTCCCTGCGGTCAGCCCCTGCTCGTCAAGGAGCTCTTCCCTCCAGCCGTGAGGCACGAAAAGGTCTCCTATGCCTATCCTTATTATCGTCGAAAAGATTCCGACCTCGGCCAGATGCCTCGCCACGGCATCTCCGAATCCGCCCGCTACGGCGTTTTCCTCTATGACGAAGACGGGCTTTCCTTCAGACGCGGCTTCTTCTATCAGCTCGGTGTCGAGCGGCTTGGCGAATCTGGCGTCGATGACGGAGGCGCCGATCCCTTTCGAGACGAGTATCCGCGCCGCCTCTAAGGCAGGCCCGGTCATCGTACCGATCGCTATCAGGGCAGCGTCCCGACCCTCTGTCAGCAACCTGCCCTTTCCTATCTCGACAGTCTCTTCGCACGAGCTCATATCGACACCCTCGACACTTCCCCGCGGAAATCTGATCGCCGAGGGGCCCGAATCGATCGACTGCGCCGTCAGCAGCATCTTCGTCATCTCGCATTCGTCGGACGGCGCCATTATGATCATGCCCGGGATCATGCCCATGTAGCTCAGATCGAACGTTCCGTGATGCGTCGGGCCATCTTCTCCGACTATGCCCGCCCTGTCCAGTATGAAACGGACCGGCAATTGCTGAAGCGCGACATCGTGTATCACCTGGTCGAAGCCTCTCTGGAGAAAAGTCGAATAGATCGCCACAAATGGCCTCATCCCGTCACGAGCCAGACCTGCCGCGAAGGTGACCGCGTGCTGCTCGCTGATACCGACATCGAAAAACCTTTCCGGAAACTCTTCGGCGAAGCATGTCAGTCCCGTCCCTTCTTTCATCCCGGCAGTAATAGCCACTATCCTGTCGTCTCCCCGCGCCATCCGCATCAGGGCATTGCCAAAGACCTTGCTGTATTTCTCGATCCCCTTCTTGCTCCTCGAGTCTCCCGTAGTCTTGTAGAAACTCCCCACTCCGTGAAATTTCTCCGCGTTCTTCTCGGCGAAGGAATATCCCTTTCCCTTCATCGTCACGACATGGACAAGAACAGGGCCCGGCAGCTGGTGCAGGCTGGAGAAAGTCTCGATCAGCTGGGGGATGTCGTGCCCGTCAAGTGGACCGAGGTACCTGAATCCAAGCTCCTCGAACAGGATCGTTGGGACTACGAGATTCTTGATGCTCTCCTTGATCCTGCTCGCGAGCTTTCGAGCCTTGCTTCCGTGGGCCGGTATCTTTCCGAGCAGTTCCCACATATCGGCCTCGAGCTGAATATATAGATTCTTCGTGGTTATCTTTGTGAGATATTTCGCCAGGGCCCCGACGTTCTTTGAAATCGACATCTCGTTGTCGTTCAGGATGACTACGAACCTGTTCTTCT
>JAUWMD010000005.1 GCA_030613345.1 Candidatus Krumholzibacteriota bacterium | reverse complement strand
GAAGCACTGGAAGTACGCCATAGTGGTCGGCACCCCGATGTCGTGGGATCCTTTCTACGCCAACCCGAATTTCGGCACGTCGCACGACGCCTATTCGAAATCGAGGATCGTCGCCTACCGTCTGGCCGCCTTCATCAGGCTCCTCGGCTATCCTGCCCGGCCACCCACACCGGGGCTGGAGTACGACCTTATGGTGCCGCCGGTGGCGATAGACGCCGGCCTCGGCGAACACGGGCGTCACGGTGTCCTCATAACGCCCGAACTCGGATCGAACTACAGGCCGGCCGTAGTGACGACGGACATCCCGATGGAGCCTGACAGGCCGATACGCTTCGGCGTGAAGGAATTCTGCAAGACATGTAAAATATGCGCCGAGCAGTGCCCGAGCCGCGCGATCTCATTCGACACCGAGGTCGAGGTGCGGGGTTACAGGCGCTGGAAGATCGACAGGTCGAAGTGCCACAACTTCTGGTACTCGAACCTCGGCAACATAGGCTGCAGGCTCTGCGTGGCCGTCTGCCCCTACTCGAGAAAATCGAACTGGCTTCACAGGACGGCACTGAAAGTCTCATCGAACGATCCGACCGGCCTGTCGCACCAGGCGCTGACGGCGATGCAGAAGGTCCTCTTTCCCGGGAGGGAGGCGCAGGAATACTACATGCCGTCGATGAGGGGCTATAACGCGTCGTACAGGAATCCCCCCTGGTGGCTCAGGACGGAAGATTTCATCGACCTTTGACGGGAGTTCAGAAATATGAGATTTTTTACCAGTGGAATGTTCTGGTTCATCGAGGGTATCTTCTTCGTCGTGCTGATAACAGCACTGCGGGCATGGCTGAAGGAGAAGGGCGCGCCGATGACGTGGTGGAAGTGGTTCCTGCTCATCGCGTGGATATTTCTGGCCGGGTTCACGGCGGCCTTCATCGGGACCAATATCGGCGAAGGAGAGTATACGGCGGCACTGAGGGGCGGCGGCGCTTCGGCGATTGTTGTACTTGTCTATGCACTCATCCTTCTGAGGGTGCTCGGCATTAGCGGCGGCAGGAAACCTGAAAAGGAATAACGATAACAAGGGATGCAATACCGATTACTATACGCATTGAAAAAAAACAGGGCCGCATTATCGTTCGCCCTTATCCTTGCGGCATTCTATGCCTCTGCGGCGGGCTCTGAATACGATATCCCCCCGGAGCAGGGCGGCAGGACGAAGTCGATGGGGTTTCCCCCCAGGGCCGATTTCTATCTCGGCCTGTCCGCCGGGCAGTATCGCGGAGACGGAACGTCCCCCGTCCTGTACGGGAAGGCGGGGATCTACTACGGCCTTTTCAATCCTGCCTCAGGCGCGGCGGCAGTTCTTATGGAAGGATACGGTGGCCTGAGGGAGGACATCTCGGACGGCGGAATACGGGCGATGATGGCCGTCCCCGCATTCAGGATCGCCTTCGGAGCCGATCATAATTTCAGGGACAACCGGACCGATTTCATCATGTCGTTCCTTCTTCCTCTCAGAAGAGGCGGGATCGTCGGTGGTGGTTCCAGCATGACTGTCGACTGGATACCGGGCAGGGGAAATTCGTTCAACATCGGTCTCAATATACCGATCTTCGGCCATTACAAGGGTGTGACGCGGCCCCGGCGAAACTATACCGTGCTGCCCGATCCCGGTTCCGGCAGGGCTGAAGCCGCAGGGGCCGACACGGCTGTTGCAGAAGCGCTCGGGAATATAAAAACACTTTCATGGCGGGTAACGGAAGTTACCGTGCCGTATATCGACCACGATGCCCGAACCCGCAAAAAGGCCCTCGAGAAATTCAGCTCTGATATGGAGGAGATCTCCTCACTCCTCGATTCTCTTTCCGCCGAGGAAGCGGTTCGAGCCCTGCATGCCGAGATCGAGAGGGCTTTTTCGATGGCCCTTTCCGGAAAAGAATTCGACTTCGGCGAATCGAGCCCGGCCGGCAGGGATATCGCTTTCGCCGCGCGGGAGATCGTATTGGAGGAAGTGCTCCTGCCGTACAACGCTAAGCTCGGGATGTGGAAGAAGAAGGATACGACCACCGGGCTGGCTGTGGCGGCGAGGACAGAGTTCGGGAAGCTCGTCACGGGCGAGGGAATTGCTTCGAAGATAACCTCTGAAAACCGCGCCGTGGTCGAGCAGGTTTTCGATGCCGTCCTCGAATCGATAGAGACCTGCCGAAAGCAATCGAAAGATCTCTGGGGCGACTCAAGGCTAGTGTGGCTGCCGTTTCAGCTCGCCCTTCTTCCCGAGCAGCACGACGAGCAGGCGGAGATCGATCTTTTGATCGAGAGGGCCGTCGGCGTGCAGTTCACTGTCGGCAACGGCGTCTCGTATGTGATCAACGAGCAGTTCCAGAAGCAGTTCTACCGGATGGTGCAGGAGGCGGAGGATTACCATGTCCTCTGGATACACGACTTCGCCGGAAAGGACAGGCACGGGAATCCCGACGAGATCGCGTTCGAGCAGACGTGCGGTTATCTGAAAGCACTTGCCGGCAGGGCCCGCGAGTACGACGAGACGGGGAAGATCCCCGTCTATATGATATTCCTCGACCAGTTCTACTTCGAGGCCAACGGAGGCCGCCTGTTTCTCAGCCTGCTGGAGAAACCGCTTGATTACAGCCTCGATCTGGCGAAGGAACACAGGTGGATGGAGGACAGCATAACGGTCCTGCAGGAGGAGCTGAGATCGGCTGTCGCCTCGTCGACTCTGCTTGGTGAACGAACCGGAAAGTTTGGCAAGGATTGGCTGCGGGACCTCGTCAAGGTGCATATATATATCACCAATCCGCTTGATCTTTCTTTCTGGGCCAGGGATATAATTCCGGTCATCGGCATTTCCGACAACCTGATCCGGGACCACAGGAAAGTATCTTTCCACGATATCACTGAAGCCGATCCGTACAGAGGCGAGGCGATCTATACGGGGATGGGAGTGGGCGAGCATTACACGGGATCTTCCTGGGAAGACCGGGCCGTGCTGCTCAGAGGCCCCGCTGCCCTTGGGCTCAAGGACGAGGCGAGAGAGCTCCTTCTCAGCCAGGGATTCAGTGAAGGCGAGGTTCCCTGGCCGCTGAGAAAGCTGGATAAACCGGCGTCGTATGACAGCGCTGTCGCAGCGGTCATCGATTCTGTGCACTACTCGAGCTGGGGAGTGATGCAGCTCCACAACAGGACAGGGTACCAGATAAAGCGTGCAGGCGTGGCCAAGGCCGTGCTCTACACGATGATGCCTCCACGCTCCGTGCTCAAGATCCCCGACTCGCTCTGGAACAGTCACTTATGGGGATCGATGGTCCTCGGCGCATCGATTCGCGGATGTCGCGTCCTTGTTATATCGCCCTCTCTCGTGGATGCCCCCAGCGCCGGATTCCCGCAGATGTCGAGGGCCCAGGAAACGTGGGAGAGGTTCATCGTCGCGAGAGATATTCTCGGCGGCGACATCGAAGCGGCCGGCGGGATGCTGAGGATCGGGATGTATCATCCACAGGTCGGAGTGGGTGATCTGGTGGGAAGGGTGCACGAGCTCGAAGCTGCCCTGGAGGAGCACACCTGGCTGAAGGAACTGCACGTTTTCAATCCGTCGTTCTTCGATGCGATCGACAGGGTCGACAGTTTGTTCAAGGAGAAGCATTTCAGGCCTGAATACCTCGACGGCGCGGAGACCGACGGAAAACCCAAGCTGCATCTCAAGGCGCAGTTCTTCGCCTCAGCCGACGCCTGGGACGAGGTGATGGGCAGTCACATGCTGGGAGAGCTGCTGGTCCATTATTTCGAGAGGCGGATCGAGCAGATCGAGCACTCGGCAATAGACTATGAGGCTCATTCGAAGCACAGGGAACTCGGCGGGCAGGTGCAGAGGAAATATGTCGAGAAGGCAGGCCTGGCGGATGACTGGAAACCGGTTCTGTATCTGACGGTGGGTTCCCAGAATATGAACAATCGCAGCATGCTGATGGACGGCGAGGTGATCGTCGTCATGTCACATTTCGAGGCTCTAGCCGGATTGATCGACTTCATCCTGATCGCTGGGCTCTGCGACTGGGTAGATACACGCGAGGATCTGGAGAGGCTTCTGCCCGCCTACAGCGGCACAAAGAGAAAGATCGCCCGGACCGTACGGCATGCTTCCTGACGCGGGACGTCCCTCTACACCTTCTCCTGAGCACCTTCTGCCGTATCGCTCTCGATAGCATCGAGCATCTTTTCTATCGGCTGGGCTCCTGTAAGGACCGCCTTGTCATTGATCACGATCGACGGAACTCCCATAATATTGTGCTTGAGCAGCAGGTGGGGGAATGTCGAGCCCTCGATCATGTCCGATCTGATCTTCTCGTTCTCGAGGGCCAGCATGTTCGCCGTTGCTACGGCGGGAGGGCAGTAGGGGCAGGTCAGCCCGATGAACACCTCGATATGGATTTCCGTGTCGATCTTCCTGATCCGTTCGAGGAGATCCTCGGGTATCTCCTCCTTGTCACCTGATACGGCCAGGACTATGTGCGTGAGCGAGTTGATCTCGTACCCGGCGGGGATGCCGTAGAATTTGACGCCGGTGTTTTCTCCGGCCTTGTCGAGGACGACGATTGCGGGGATTTTGTCGACGCCGAGCTCTTCGGCCCGTTCTCTGTCCTTGACGAAATCGAGCACGGTCACCTTGAGCTTGTGGGAGATTTCCCCGAATTCCTCGATGAAGATCCTCGTGTCGGCGCAGGTTTTGCATTCGATCTCCTGCGTGAACATCACGAGCTCTACCCTGTCCTTCATACGCGAAAGGATCTCGTGGAGCTGTTTCTTTGCCTCATCGTCGAGCATCGGCATTTCGACCTCCATTCACATTATTCCTGTTATTCGATCATCCGCCGCTTTTCTCACATGCGTTTATCCATGTTTCCGCATCTCCGTGTGAAAATCAAGCTTTCACTCATTCCCGAACGGCAACAGAGGGCACATTGACAGATAAATGATTGTGTCTGTAATATGAATGCCAGATTCAAGTAACGTACCACTGGGGGACTCCAGCTTAATGCTGTTTATATTCTTCAAGGCCTATGTAAGTGATGTCGATTCGCGGTCTTGGCCAAGCGTCTGTCCAGATCCTAGAATCTGTTTACTGGAAGGAGGTGAAAGATATGAGAAGGTTTGTTGTATTACCGGCATTGGCTCTCACACTGATATTACTGCTACCAGGAACGGCACCGGCCGAAGAGCCTCTAATCGGTCAGATGGAGTTAGACTTCTATCTGGACAATCCTGTATGGAGAGGAAACATTACCGGAGATATCTCTGGAAACATGTTTTTTACCAATGTAGGGCCAGGAAGGCGGGGTGTAGAAGAACGAGGAATGACGCTCTCCTTCGAGGAAGTATGGTTGATCACTGACGAGTACGGCAATATGCTCTTAACCGGAACCGACGAAGGTGTAGTCAGCGCCAACAGTAAATACAGGATGAACGGTGTGGTTACAGGCGCTGCGCCGGAATGGTCGTATTTGATCGGTCGAGCTGTGCACATGAGTGGCTATATAACATGGGACCCAACAGGTTTACCATTAACCGCCCCGGGTACATTTAGAGTAAACTAGGGGTTTGCGCATAGCTACACTCTCTTTTCGTTGATCTGAACAGTGTTTGGTTGAGGCGGCGAATCGAAATCAACTACATAGACCTTGATTGAGCGGCTCCGGGCCCGCATGCGTAAGTGCGGCCTGCTCGTAGTACAGTAGAACCCATCCCCTCGATAAGTTTCACAGCTAGTCCACATCCCCGTCAAAACACTGGAAGCGATGGTTGCGAGCTTGCTTACTTATATTTATCTGATTAAACTCGGCCTATCGATTTGAGCCACATTCAAGGATCATTGAACGACGGGCCGGGGAAGAGTATAGTATGCGAAGTGGCGTCAGGCACATGGACCCTTAATAGAAAGCCCACCTGATGAAGGCGATGGTTCTCGATACAATCTGCGATCTCAGTGAATGCAGCGAGCCGCTGCGTCTCGCCGAGTTGCCCGATCCGGAGCCCGGCGACGGCGAGGTCCTGATCAGGATCTCCGCCTGCGGCGTCTGCCACACCGAGCTCGACGAGATAGAGGGGAGGACGCCGCCTCCGGCGCTGCCCGTCGTCCCGGGACACCAGGTAGTCGGAAAGGTCGAGAAGTCCGGACCTGGGGCGATAAAATTCCAGCCCGGCGTGCGGGTCGGAGTCGGATGGATACATTCGGCCTGTGGGAAGTGCGACCTCTGCAAATCGGGGCAGGAGAACCTCTGCGCCCATTTCCGCGCCACGGGCCGCGACGTGAACGGCGGGTATGCCGAGTTGATGACCGTCCCCGAATCACATGCCTTCCTGATACCCGACGTCTTTACCGATGTCGAAGCGGCGCCGCTGCTTTGCGCGGGGGCGATCGGCTACCGCTCAATGAACCTCACCGGGATATCGGGCTCCAGAAAGCTCGGCCTGACAGGATTCGGCGCATCGGGACATCTCGTACTGAAAATGGTAAGGCACAGGTACCCCGGCATGAATGTATACGTTTTCGCCAGGAGCCCCGGCGAGCGGGAGTTCGCCCTCGAGCTCGGCGCCGTATGGGCCGGTGATACGACCGACGAGTCGCCAGAGAAGCTCGACGCGATCATTGACACGACCCCTGTCTGGAAGCCGGTTGTCGAGGCGCTGCGCAACCTCGTGCCTGGCGGACGGCTCGTGATAAACGCGATCCGCAAGGAGGACCGCGACAAGGAATATCTGCTGAACATCGACTACACAGAGCACCTCTGGATGGAGAAGGAGATAAAGAGTGTGGCTAACGTCGCAGGCAGCGATATCGCCGAGTTCCTCGAGCTGGCAGCCGAGATCCCGATCAGACCTGAGACGGAAGTCTATCACCTGGAGGATGCCAACAGGGCTCTCGCTGAACTGAAGCAGAGAAAGATCCGCGGCGCGAAGGTGCTTGTGATCGGTTGAACGAAAGGGCGAGGGCAGAATCTTAAGATCTGGGTCGTATGAAGATCGGCTGATTATCCTCACGGATTCTTATGGCGCCGACCGGCGCCTGATGATATTCTGCCGCAATATCGGTTCGAGAGTTGCAGCCCTGGACTGGACCTCCGGTACGGAGGGATCGAGTGGGAAAGATAAAGACTGACTTCATCGATGGTATTGCCGTGATCGACCTCGGCGAGCGCAAGCTCGTCGGCGAGCATGATGATTACGACCTCTGGGGCGAGGTCGAAACCCTGCTTAAGTCCGACAAGAAGAAGATCATACTCGATCTCTCGAGTCTCCAGTGGTCAAACAGCACCGGTATAGGCATCCTCGTCTCGGCCTGGACGATGGCGCAGAAGGAGGAGGCGGAGCTGGTCGTGGTAAACAGCTCTGCGAGGCTCGACAACATCTTCAAGGTGACCAATCTGAAGTTCATCATGAAGATATTCGAGACGGTCGATGAGGCCGTCGTCTATCTCAAATCGATCTGGTGACGGTGCCGGGCCCGATTCCCAAGAGAAAACAGGCCGATTCTGCCGACATTCACGCTCCTTGACATAATAGCTGCATCCATTTACCTTGCTGTCACGTATCTTGAATAGTCGATTCAACACCTTAATTTTTGCAGAAGGGGGTAACTTTATGAAGTACAGGGCGTTAATCGCTTTTCTGGCGATCTCGCTTCTCTCGACGGCCGCCCCGGCCGAGGAGGGCATGTGGCAGCTCGACAAGTTCGACGCAGAGCTGTTCGCCCGCATGCAGGAGCTCGGACTCGAACTCTCGCAGGAGGAGATCTACTCGCCCGGCGGCGAGGGCATAGCCTACGCCATCGTCAACCTGGGTGGCGGGACCGGCTCGTTCGTATCCCCGTACGGGCTGATACTGACCAACCATCACGTCGCGTTCGGTGCGCTTCAGAGAGCGAGTTCCGAAGAGAACAACTATATCGAGGACGGTTTCTACGCGGACAGGTCGGAACGCGAGATCCAGGCGCATGGCTACGAGGCCCGCGTCCTGATATCGATAGAGGATGTCTCGGACAGAGTGCTCAAGAAAGCCAAAGGCAAGAAGGGCGTAAAGCGGTACGAGGCTATCGAGGACGTAATCAAGGAGATCACGGCCGAGGCGGAAGAGGGCAGGGACGTGCGCGTATCCGTGGCGAGTTTCTTCGGCGGCATGCAGTACAAGATGTCCACCTACTTCACGTGCAAGGATGTCCGTATCGTATACGCTCCCCCTAGATCTATCGGCAATTATGGCGGCGACATCGACAACTGGATGTGGCCCCGTCATACGGGCGACTTCTCGTTCCTCAGGGCCTATGTCGCTCTCGATGGAAGCTCGGCAGAATATTCCGAGGACAACGTTCCGTACGAACCGGCCGTTCATCTTCCGATGTCGCTCGAGGGTGTGGGGAAGGATGATTTTACGATGATCATCGGCTTTCCCGGCCAGACGATGCGCTACCGCTCGTCGTACTCGACCGACTGGTCGCTGAACTGGCGCTTCCCCGGCCGGGTCAAGATGTTCGGCGACCTGCTCGACATCATGAACAAGGCGGTGGAGAAGGACCCCGGCGTCAGAATCAAGACGGCCAGGTTCGACGCGATGCTCAACAACTCGATGAAGAACTACGAGGGCCAGCTCGAGGGATTCAGGAAGGCGGGGCTTCTCGAGCAGAAGATCGCCGAGGAGAAGGAATTCACCGAGTGGGTCAATGCCGACAAGAAGCGCAGGAAGAAGTACGGCAATGCCCTTCCGGCGATCGAAAAGCTTTACGAGGAGTATTCCGTCCACCGCGACAAGCAGGTCATCATGCGGTTTGCAGGCTTCATGAACCAGATGCTCGGCGCTTCCGGGACGATCTATCGCTGGACCGAAGAGAAGGCCAAGAAAGACATGGACCGCGAACCCGCCTTCATGGATCGTTCCATCCCACGCGTCAAGCAGCGCCTCGAGATGATTGACATGGGATACGACGAGGGTGTCGACCGGCAGTTCCTCAGGTATTTCATGCTGGCGTCCCTCGATCTTCCCGAGATCCAGCGCGTCAGGGCTTTCAACGAGATGCTCACCGGCTACTCAGGCACGGACGAGGAGAAGGTTGACGCCCTGATCGACGACCTCTACACTGGAACAAAGCTCGACGATGTCGATGAGCGTATGAGGATGTTCGACCTTACCCGCGAGGAGCTGATGAAGGAGGGCGACACGTTCATCGACTTCTACGCGAAGGTATATCCCGAATTCAAGGAGATGGAGGACCGCGACGAGGAGTTCGGCGGCAACATCTCCGCCGTCCGCCCGCTTCTGATCGGGGGCATGAAGGAGTGGAAGGGCGGCGCCTTCTACCCCGATGCCAACGGTACGATTCGCCTTACCTACGGTACGGTCACTGGATACAGCCCGCGTGATGCCGTGAACTACAGTTGCATCACGAGGCTCGGCGGCGCCATCGAGAAGAACACCGGCGAGGAGCCCTTCGACTGTCCCGAGAAGCTGATCAAGCTCTGGGAGAAGAAGGACTTCGGAAAGTATGAACACGGCTGCTTCGTCGATGTGCCGATCGCTTTCCTGTCGACGACTGACATCACCGGCGGAAACTCAGGAAGCCCGATCATCAACGGCAAAGGCGAATGCGTCGGCGCCGCTTTCGACGGCAACTGGGAGAGCATCTCGGCCGACTACATGTTCAACGACAAGCTTAACAGGTGCATCAGCGTCGAGTCGCGCTACATCCTGTTCGTGCTCGACAAATTCTCCGGCGCATACGAGCTTCTCGGAGAGCTGACGATACAGTAAAGGTCCTGCACTGCAGCGGCGGTTTTCGGGCGGTGGGACGGAGCGTTTCCCCGCCCTTCTTAATACGGGAAGTGGTCCCTTGGGAGAGCTGTTCGCACTGACGACCGCGGTCACCTGGGCGATAGCGGTGATCCTGTTCAAGAAGTCGGGGGAGAAGGTCCCGCCCTTCGCCCTCAACTTCTTCAGGGTGGCCGTATCGTCGGTTCTCTTCGTGTTGATGTTCGTCATCATCCGCAAACCGATATTCGGCGTGGCCCCGCTGACCGACTACCTCATCCTCATCGCCAGCGGTGTGATAGCGATCGCGATATCCGATACTCTCTTCCACATGTGCCTCAACCGGGTCGGCGCCGGCCTGAATGCCATAGTCGACGGACTCTACTCTCCCTCGATTGTCTTCTTCGCCTGGCTCCTGCTTGGCGAGAGGCTCGGGCCGTGGCAGCTCGCAGGCATGGGCGCGGTGCTGCTCGGCGTATTCATCGCCACGAGGCATGCCCCGCCCCCGGGCGCGACGAGGAGGCAGCTGATATTCGGGATCATTTGGGGAGTCCTGGCGATGCTCACACTCGGCATCGGTATCGTTATCGCAAAACCCGTTCTGAACCGCTCGCCCGTCCTGTGGGCGACGGCGGTTCGCCAGATAGGATCCTTCCTCGCGATGCTTCCCGTGGCGATCCTTCTCCCATCGAGAAGGAAGATATTCTCGCACTTCAGGCCCTCTTCGTCGTGGAAGTACATGATCCCCGGCACGGTGATCGGGTCGTTTCTTGCCCTGATCCTCTGGATCGCCGGGATGAAATATACCCAGGCGAGCACGGCGGCGATCCTGAACCAGACCAGCACGATCCACATCATTATCATGGCGACGATATTCCTCGGAGAGCCCCTGACAAGGCGAAAGATCGCAGCCGTTGTGCTGACACTCGTTGGCATAGTGATGGTGCTTGCCGGATGAACAGGCCGGATTCCCGCATGATTCTTTTTGAATATAGATACTCTCATGGTGTAGTATCCTCGTTGTGGTTTCTACTAATCCCGTCCGCCTTACCGCACCTGCACTTAGTCTTGTCCAAGTATTATGCGACTTGCATGCTTTTTCTGATTCGACGCACTTTCATCTCGGCGCTGAGGTCGTATTGTGCTCTTACCTTGAAAGACCTCGCGCTTTACAAACAGTGATCGCACACTCCGGGTTATCCTTTCAAGACACAGTAATCACTGGATTTCGCCCATTTGTTGTGATATACTGGTGCTCGAAAAATCAATGAATAATTTGTAATCATGAGCGCTCGACGGGCGGCATCCTGTGCAACACCTGTTATAATTAACGAGCATGCTTTCTTTATCGTATCGGAGGGAGCCATGATCCGCTGGACGATGATCATCGCGTTGATTGTTTCATCCCTTGCTTTTCCGGTCCGCGCCGAATGGATCGAGGGTGGCAATCCTATCTGCACGCAAGAGTACAGTCAGAGTCCGCCTGAAATTGTATCCGACGGGCAGAACGGTGCCATCATCATATGGAAAACAAGTCAGCTGGATAAAGATACAGCGGGCTACGCACAGCGGATCGATTCCGGGGGGAATGTCCTGTGGGCGCATGACGGCGCTCTCATCTACAGTAAACAATACTGTAAATGGTACGGCCATGAATCGATTCCCGACGGCGAGGGTGGCGCGATAGTCGCATTCTGCCGGCTATTCGATCTGCCGCCTCCCGCGCCGGATTACTACGATATCGTGGCCATCAAATTCGATGGAAACGGCGCCCCGGTATGGCCCGACACGGGCGTGGCGATCTGCATGGCGCCGGAAGGCCAGTCGAATCCGGTAATAGTGTCGGACGGCGAGGGCGGCGGCATAATTTTCTGGAGAGACGGCCGCGATCCGACCAATTCTAACATCTACGCCCAGAGGATCGATCGTACCGGTAATGCCCTGTGGCAGCACGACGGCGTTCCGATTTGTCTTGCCCTTAATAATCAGTGGAATATCAAGGCGGCTCCAGACGGCGCCGGCGGCGCATTCGCCACCTGGATGGACAGCAGAAACACCGATCGTATCATCTACGTCCAGTATATTGACGCAAACGGCGTTGTTCGCTTCGGGACAAACGGGACCGCGATAACCCCTCCATCGAGCTTTTATCGAATCCCCCGGATCGTATCCGACGGCGAAGGCGGCGCTATAGTCCTGTGGTCCGAATTATTTACCGATGCCCACCACATCCTTGCGCAACGTATCGATAGAGACGGTTACTTCCTCTGGCCCACCGACGACATTCTTATTTCCGATTCTCCCGGTCCCAAATCCTTTATCAATGTCGCGGCTGACGGCTCTGGAGGTATTTTCGTATCGTGGGATGATATTTGCAGCGGCGATCCGGATAACCCTCATATATTCAGCCAGCATATCGACGCGGATGGCTCTGCACTGTGGACACCGGGCGGAATTCCCGTCATGACTGTTGCATCACGTAAGCATCGGTCAGCCATCGTTCCCGATGGCTCGGGCGGGGTCTATATAGGATGGGAAGACGAACGAAGCGGTGACCATAATTTGAAAGATCTTTACGCCCAGTGGATAGCCGCCGATGGGAGCGTGCAGTGGGGGAACGGTGGTATGCCTCTCTGCACGGCTGACCAGGGGCAGTACTATCCGGTTGGTATTCCAGACGGAGAGGGCGGCGCCTTCTTCGCCTGGAAGGACATGCGCAACGCCGATACTTATTCGGCAAATGCCGACGTCTATGCTACTCGTATCACGGGACGGCAGGCAGTTAATATCGTCGTTGACGTGAGGCCCGGCTCGTGCCCCAATCCACTGAACCCGAAAAGTCTCGGATTACTCCCCGTCGCGGTTCTGGGTTGCGAGGAACTCGACGTGGCCATGATCAATCCCTCATCGATACGACTCGAGGGAGTTGCTCCGCTTCGGTTCCACATCGCCGATATCGCCGCGCCTTCGGGCGAAAACAACTCCTGCACCGGTTCGATCAAATCTCCCGACGGCTACGCCGATCTCATGATCAAGTTCAATACCCGGGATATCGTGGCAGCGCTCGGCGGGCTCGATGGCATCGCGGGAGCGAAGGTAACATTGGAGGCTGTTCTCGAGGACGATACGCATCTTATGGGACAGGACCAGGTAATAATCGTCGGGAACGGCCCGCGAAAAGATCCTGAATCAGGCAGGCACAACCTGTACGTAAGGAGCGGTCCCGGTGAGATGATCCAGACTGTTCAGTTCGAGATCCCTGAACGGGCAAATGTGGAGATCTCAGTTTACGATGTATCGGGCAGGCACGTCGCACGCATCGGCCGCACATCGATGCCTGCCGGCGACCATTTGCTCGATTTCGATACGTCGGGATACTGCAGCGGCGTCTATTTTCTCCGGCTTCGCGCTGGTTCGTATGTGGCGGTAAAAAAGTTCGTATTGATCAGGTAGCCAGCCTGATTATCCCATCGACTTACCGCGGCTTCGTATTTGAGCAGCACTAGACATTCCCTTTTAATTCTTGGGGCAGAGTGAAAATAATGCTTAATCAGGATAACGATAAATATTCAACCCTATCTTCTCATCCCTTTCCAGGATGGACACATTTCCCTCCGTGGAAGCTACTATGATGGTCTTACCCGACTTAGATGGACCGAAGTTCTTGGACAGATCTACTTTAATGATAAGAGTTTCCCCTTCAACGGTCATTTCTATATTCTTCATTAAAAAAATCTCCTTTCTCAGTATCTCCGATTGTGACGTGGCCCCGGGATTTGTACAACTCTGAGACTCAAACCACTTGATCTGGGGGAAACGGCTCTATCGTCTCCGGTGCTGGTGGCCGATATCCCAAAGAACTGTATGGAATAATCCGATTATATTCCTTCCTTTATCACTCTACAAGAATTATCGGCCTCCTTAAAAAATACCCGAACTACAAAATAAAAAGAGGCGCTTCAGGGTTTTGTGTGGGTAATCCTGATCGGTAGATTATACTTCCATGCATGAGAGAAAAAGAACTTTATGCTCTAACCCGCGGTGCTAGTGAGAGGCAGCTCCAGACGAACAATATCAACGCAGGTAGACGATCTTGCGCGACTTCCCGTAGTCGCCCGCGTTCATCCTCATGAAATAGATCCCCGAGGCGACGGGCCTCGACGCGTTGTCACGGCCGTTCCAGACGACCTGGTAGGTGCCCGCCGCGCTGTCCCTGTCCTCAAGGCTGCGAACGAGGCGGCCTGCCGTGTCGTAGATCCGGATGCTCACATGCTCCGGCTTCTCGAGCGAATAGGAGAGCGTGGTGTGGCCGTTGAACGGGTTGGGATAGTTCTGGTGCAAAGCCGTCGCGAGCGGCGTCTCCTCGACATCGGTCGTGTAAGCCTCGATCGTGAAGACGTCTCCGCTCTGGCCCGAGCCTACGTTGAGGGACGGATCCCAGGCATCGATCCTGACGAGGCAGGAATCGGATCCAGGCATTTCGATCGGTATGTCCCACGTGTAGGAAGAGTCGTTCGGCTCGCCCGACGAGAGGACGGTCCAGTCGTCGCCTGCGTTGAGTGAATACGATATCGTCACCGAGTCGACCCCGGCGTTGTCGGTAGCGATCCACTGTATGTCGAACGAATTGCCCACAGTGAAGGTTTCCCCACCGACAGGGAAGACGACGGTGACGACCGGATCCTCCGTGTCGGCCCCGCTGGTGCAGTCGCCGGCCTCGTTCGAATACCCCCCGGAATAACCCGAGGTATTGACGGCGCATACGCGGTAGTACCAGCAGCCCTCGACGGGGTGGTGATCGAAGGACGTCTCCACGATCGGTACAGTGCCGATCATGGACGCCGCGTCAGTCGTGAATCCCGACACAGTATCGCCGAAGACGGCGAAATAATCGCCTCCGGCCGGCAGCATCGCGTCCCACGTCACGGTGATGGCCGTATCGCTCGAGGCCGCGGCAATGCAGTTCTGCACGGCGTCGGGCTGCAGCCAGGCCGCGTCGGGCCCGCCGAATATGCCGATGTCGGCCCTTGAGCCGTCCGGATCGCTTCCACCCGCGGGGTTGCCAGCATCGATCCCGGGGGAATAGAGGGCGAGGTGATAGTCCGCGCCGGGCAGGTCGACGTACAGAGGGTCGGCGCTCATGTTCGTTCCGTCGGGGGTGAGTCCGGCGACGTCGCCTTCCGGGTTGTTGTACGCGTTGTTATATGTGTAGGTGATATTGTCGGGCGTGGTGGCGTAGAAGCCTGTCGGCGTGCCGCTGGTGAAGTGATTGTTTCTGATGATGCTGCCCTGAGAGTTGCTGAGCATCATATTGCCGGTGCCGTACTCATTCAGGCTGATGTTGCCGTCTATAGTGTTGTTCTCGAATGTTCCCCAGCAGCTGGCGGCGAAGACGCCGCCGGCGAACGACGAGGTATTCAATGCGACAAGCGAATTGGTCATGTCGAAGGCGGCAGCCTTGTGGTAGATGCCCCCGCCCAACCCCGACATGGCCGAGTTCCCCGTGATGACCACGTGCCTCGCGTCGAGAGCGGTCCTTTCCGTAATGACCCCGCCACCTCTCGAGGAACACGAGTTCGAGGATATCGTATCTCCCTGGAGGGAGGCCGAACCGAGCCAGAAATATATGCCAGCGCCGTCTCTGAACCCGGTATTTCCCGTTAAGACGTTGCCGGACATCGTTACGGTCGAGTTGAGTGAGCAGAGCCCGCCGCCGTCCCGTGTCCCGGTATACGCGGCGTGAGGCTGGGAGCCGCTGATCGTGTTACCCGTCAGTATCGCTGACGTCTGGTAGAGGAATATTCCTCCACCGCTCTGCGCGACGCAGCCGTTTATCGTATTGCCGGTTATCTCGACATTGCCGAGGAAGCACGATATGCCGCCTCCGGCGCTGTAGCCGCTCGCGGTGACATACCCGCACGAGTTGATCGTATTGTCCTTGATAAGAGGAGAGGAGTCGTAACTGAATATTCCTCCGCCGTATATCCCGTTGTAGGGCAGCATCAAAAGTGTTCCCGTGCCTCCGGTAATCGTGAAGCCTTCGATCCCGCAACCCTCCCCGATGACCATGATGAACGACACCGTGCTGCCGTTCGAATTTATCGTCGAGGGGTATACGTCCGGATCGCGCAGTGTGAAGCCGGTGTTCCAGCCTCCCATCAGGTGGACCTGCTTTTGCACGCTCACCTTCTCGTCGTAGGTGCCCGTTTCGACCATTATCGAATCACCGTTTATCGCCGCGTCGATGGCGTCCTGGATTGTCTGGGCCGCCCAGGCCGCCGTCGAGTAGGGATAGATGTTGCCGCCGGTAGTGGAGACATACCTGTAAGGCTTGCCGAGGATCGTGAAATCGGACTCGGAGAAGTCGTAGCCGCCGATTCCGCCGCCGTACCAGGCCACGACCTTGATCCTTGCCGTCGGGACGGGCAAGTTGTCGACGTTCCACATGTACGAGGTCGCCGTGCCGGATAGTCCCGAGGCGACGGTGTATTCGTAGCTGTCCCCGCTGTCGAGGCTGAGCAGGATGCTGAGCGAGTCGGCGATCGTCCGCGAGGTCGTCCACCGGATCTCGTAGTCCTCGCCGACCGGCAGCAACTCGCCGCCGTTTGGATCGAAGACGTTAACGTATACGTCTGTCTGTTCGTAGACTATCTGGTAGCATCCGTTGTTGATGCCGTTGTAGCCGTACTCCACATACCCGAATCCGTCCTGTCCCCAGGCGACTCCCCAGCTGTTCTTGATGATCCAGGCGCCTTCGCCGTCGCACTGCGTGTTGTCCCAGCCGACGATGACGATCGCATGGCCTCCCGTGATCTCGTCCTCCCATCTGAAGCAGCCCGATATGTAGTCGTAGAACCTGTCGACAACGCTCATGCTCGCGTAGACAGGGCCGTCGAGAAGAGCTTCCTTGATATCGTCGACAAAATTGCCGACGGCGTAGTAACTTGTTACCCAGGCGACCGGCTCGCAGTTTGTTTGGCTGCAGGGCTGGCCGTCGCCGGAGAGGTAGGGGTAGCAGATCTCTCTGACCGAACCGTAGTCCATCATGACGGAATATGCCACTGAGGCCCAGCCCCCGTTGCATCCCCGTCCCGCGGAGTTGCAGTTCATGATCTGCTGTTCGGAGAGGTCCTCCTCGCGTCCTTCGTATATCTTCACGTGAGATTCGAGCTGGCCGACCGCTGCGAAATCCCAGCACGACCCGCAGCTGCCCTGGTCCTTCGCCGGGGTGGTGCCGCTCATCCTCCAGTCGAAGACAGGGGCGTACGTAGCGCCCTCAGGGGCCTTTATCACAGGCAGGGAGGCAGTCTCCGACGCCGGAGGCGGTATATAGCCGCAGAGCGCTCTCTTCTCCTCATGTGTGAGGTTTGATACCGGTGTGGTCCCGGCAGTCCAGTGAAGTCCCTTTTCCTTGATCTCCCTGTTGATGCGATCTATCCGGTCCTGTTCCGTATCCGTCCCTGCCGGGGAGGAAAGGGAATAGAGTACTGTTGCAAGAACCGCGGCGAATAACGCCGCGGCACGGGCGCGTCTGCTGATTTTCAATGTCCCACCTTTCTGTTGTCGTTAGATGAATGATACCATAATCAGGGGATTTACGCCAATGCTTGATGCTGACGGTTACGATCCCGCGGCGGAATCCGTCCCGGCGCGATTCCGGCAACTTCTCTCCCGGGTGGAACTTTGACCCGGTGAGGGCATATAAAGAGACTGTCGCGGGCCGGACTGCGGCGCGTCCGCATTGTGCGGCGTAACATGCTGTAATGCAGCCCGGTTACGGTGGATTGCCCTTGAAAGAAGGCAGGTTATACATTAACTTGACCCTTGGCTGCGTCTCCCGGGGCGCGTTGCCTGATGGGGTGATTCCCACAAATTATCCGTATAAAACGTATCCGGGGCGAGGACCCCGGGCAGAATGTTTCAGAATGCGAGGTCAGGCCGCATGAGTATCGATGTCAAGAAGATCGGCGAAAAAGTCGAGAAGGAATCCCGAGTACTTGCCGGCGTGAGAAGCGAGATCGAAAAGGTCATCATCGGGCAGGAGTACATGATCGAACGCCTGCTGACAGGGCTTCTCTGCAACAACCATGTTCTTATCGAGGGGGTCCCCGGTCTGGCGAAGACCCTGGCCGTGACGACGCTCGCCAAAACGGTGAAAGCTTCGTTCAGGAGGATACAGTTCACTCCCGACCTGCTTCCGGCCGACCTGATCGGTACGCTGATCTACAATCCCCGCAGCGGGGAGTTCACTACGAAGAAGGGTCCCGTCTTTGCCAACATTATCCTGGCCGACGAGATCAACAGGGCTCCGGCGAAGGTCCAGAGCGCTCTGCTTGAGGCGATGCAGGAGCGTCAGGTGACGATCGGCGAGGAGAGCCACGCGCTCGACGATCCGTTCATGGTGCTCGCGACGCAGAACCCGATCGAGCAGGAAGGGACATATCCCCTTCCCGAGGCGCAGATTGACAGGTTCATGCTGAAGATACTGGTGACCTACCCGAACAGGGATGAGGAGAAGAAGATCCTCGAGAAGATGGCCGGATCGGCCCCGAAGATCGAAGTGGAACCGGTGATCGAGACGTCGGACATTTTACGCCTTCGCGGGCTCACCGATGAGATCTACATGGACGAGAAAATAAAGGACTACATCATCAGCATCGTCCAGGCTACGAGGACCCCGGAGGAATTCGGACTCGACATCGGCTCCATGATCCAGTACGGGGCCTCTCCGAGGGCCACGATCTTCCTCGCCATGGCCTCTCGCGCCCACGCCCTCCTGCAGGGGAGGGGATACGTAACTCCCCAGGACGTCAAATCGATCGGCATGGATGTCCTGCGGCACAGGGTCATCATCACCTATGAGGCCGAGGCGGAGGAGAAGACGCCGGAGGATATCGTCGCGGCGATATTCGACAACGTCCCGGTTCCCTGACGGTGAGATCATGATATCCGAAGAACTGGCGAAAAAGATCAGGATCCTGCAGATCACCACACGCAAGGTCGTCAACGACGTCCTCGCCGGCGAGTACGGAAGCGTCTTCCGCGGCCGGGGAATGGAGTTCGACGAGGTGCGCGAGTACATGCCCGGCGACGAGATCCGGACAATCGACTGGAATGTCACCGCGCGCACCGGTACCCCCTACGTAAAGAGGTTCGTCGAGGAGAGGGAGCTTACGGTGATGTTCGTCGTCGATCTCTCCGCATCGGGCGCATTCGGTTCGGTGAGGAAACTCAAGAACGAGGTTGCCGCCGAGTTCTGCTCACTTCTCGCATTCTCCGCCGTAAAGAACAACGACAAAGTCGGGCTGATCGTCTTCACCGACCAGATCGAGATGTACATCCCGCCGAAGAAGGGGACGCAGCACGTCCTTCGAGTCATCAGGGAGCTTCTGAACTTCAAGCCGCGACAGGCGAGCACCGACATCGAGGGGGCGCTCGATTTTCTCGGCAAGGTTACGAAGAAACGTTCCGTCGTCTTCCTCGTCTCCGATTTTCAGGCCGAGGGGTTCGAGAAGCCGATGAGGGTCATCGGGAAGCGGCACGATCTTGTCGCCGTGACCGTCGTCGATCCGAGGGAGGTCAGTCTCCCCAACGTCGGGCTCGTCGAGCTCGAGGACGCCGAGACAGGCGAGATAGTACTCGTCGACACGGGAAGCGCTGGAATCAGAAAGAGATACGAACGCCTTGGGAGGGAGCAGTCGGACCGTTTCAGGGAGCTCTTTTCCTCGATGGGCGTCGACCAGATAGAGGTTATGACAGACCGCGACTACGTGCCCAACCTCGTGAGGTTTTTCCGCGCGAGGGAGAGGCGTTACTGATCTTACGGAGGAAGAGATGTCGGACGACCTTAAGCTCACTCTCGACACGGTAAAGAAGGAAAAGAAGGACAGGACGGCGCTGATCATCGCGCTTCTCGTGATCGTGATAGCCCTCGCCGCGCCCAACGTCGCACAGTATTTCGGCGCGAGAGGCGGCATGGGCGGCGATTCGGACACTCTCGAGCGGCTCGCGCTGAAGCTCGAGAAGCAGGAGCTCTACACCGCCGCGGCGGAAACGTGGATCGAGTATATCGTGACCGCGTCGCCGGGAACGGACGAGAGGGCGCGTATATGGTACCGCATCGGTCGCATGAGGGAGCAGTCGGGAGGCTATGAGTCGGCCCTTGCCGCATACTACAGGAGCGATCAGATCGCCGCTCTTCCCGAGCTCGAGCAGGAGATATCGATGGCCACCGAGCGCTGCCTCACGAGGCTCGCGAGGTT
This sequence comes from Candidatus Krumholzibacteriota bacterium, assembly GCA_030613345.1. Lineage (GTDB taxonomy): Bacteria > Krumholzibacteriota > Krumholzibacteriia > Krumholzibacteriales > Krumholzibacteriaceae > JAUWCL01. The sequence continues at coordinate 5,768 of JAUWMD010000005.1, read as the reverse complement.
CGCCGCGCTGCGTTCGGAGATCGCCGCGCGCACATCGATCGGCGATGGTGACGGGAGCGGCGACGTTCTCGCGGAGATAGGCGCAGAGAAGATAACAAGGGAGATGCTCGAAGCAATGATCGAGGCGGAGGTCGACGCGCAGGTCATGCAGGCGGCCGCGGGGATGCCGGCCGATCGGGTCAGGGCCCAGCGCGAGAAGATCCTCAACGAGGTGATGAACGAGACCGATCTCGGGCAGTGGCTCCAGCAGCTGGTCGCCGAGGAGCTGTTATTCAGATTTGCGATGGAGGAGAATCTCCACAAGGATCCCGAAATCGCCGAGATGTCGAGGCGGATAGAGCGGAAACTTCTCACGAGCCAGGTGCTCGCGAGAGAGTACGCGAATTTGGTCTCGGTGACTGAGGACGAGATGAGGGCATGGTACGCCGCTAACGGTGCGAAGATCGCCGGCAGCGCCGGCCTGGATGGTGGAAAGGTGCCGCCTTTCGCGGATGTGAAGAACCAGGTATACGCCGCGGTGCGCCTCGAGAAGGAGATGGCCGTGCAGGCCGCGCTGCTCGAGAGACTCACCGACCGGTACGACGTCGTGATCCATACCTCGAAGCTCGGTGGTGAACGAAAATAACAGCAATCAATGACGGATTGATATGACCACGATCCATAAACGACATTTACTCATCGCCCTCGCTGCTCTTTCAGCGGCGGCCTTTTTCTCCTGTGGCGGCGAGGATGTCGCCGCCCCGGAGAAAAAGTGGGAGATCGACCGCGACTTCAGGCGCGGCCCGGTCGACCTGCGTATCGCTGTCAGCCGAAAGGAGTTGTCCATCGCCGACCGCGTCGAGCTCCTTATCGAGACGCGCGCCCGCGAGGGGTACGTGACCAAGCTGCCGCGTTTCGGCGACAAGCTCCACGAGTTTGGCATAGTCGATTACAGGAGCAGTTCTCCGCGCCTCGTCGGCGACGGGACGGTTGTTACGAGCAGGACGTATGAGCTCGAGCCCTTTCTCTCGGGCGAGTATATTATACCTCCCATGACGGTGACCTTCCACGAGGAGGGCGACACGACCCTTCATTACCTCGAGTCCGACACTATCAGGGTGATAGTGACCTCGATACTCCCGGCGGACCAGGCGGAGCTCAAGATAAGGGAGATAACAGGCCCGGCCGAACTTCCGGCCGGTTACGGGAAGACGCTGTTGATCGGCGCCGCCATTCTGGCCGTTGCCGCGGCGATGGCATTTCTGTTCTGGAAGCGTTTCAGGCGGATGAAGGAAATCGCGATAAGGGCGGTTCCGGCCCACGAGAAGGCATTAGCGCTCCTCGAGAGATTGCTCGCAGAGGGCCTCGTGGAGGAGAAGAGATACGCCGAGTTTACCGCGAGGGTCTCCGACATCCTGCGCTCTTACATAGAGGACAGGTTCGGGCTGAGGGCGCCCGAGAGGACGACGGAGGAGTTCCTCGCCGAGGCGGGCGGCGGGCTCGACGTCGACATGGAGAAGAAATCGATCCTCGAACGGTTCCTCGTGCACTGCGATCTGGTCAAGTTCGCCGCGCTCGAGCCGACCGCTGAGGACGTCAGGAAGACATTCGAGACATGTAGGGATTTTATCGGCGCGACGAAGCGGGAGGAGGTGAGGGAGAAGGCCGCGTAGCCTTGAAGCCATGAGATTCGAATCGCCATGGGCCCTTCTCGCGCTCGCCGCGATCCCGTTGATCCTCTTCTATCTCTCGAGGAGAAAGGGGCCGGGGAGCATCAGGTTTTCCTCGATCGGCCACGCGCGCGGGGCCGGGCGCTCGCTGAGGCAGACCATGGCGCTGCTGCCGCTCGCCCTGAGGATCGCTGCTATGATCCTTCTCGTCCTCGCGCTTGCGAGACCGCAGATGGGAAGGGAAAAGGTCAGGGAAGTCACGAAGGGCGTCGCCGTCCAGATGGTCGTCGACAGGTCGAGCTCGATGTCGGCCGAGATGGAGTACCGCGGCGCCAGGCTCGACAGGCTGGCGGTAGTCAAGAAAGTCTTCGAGGAGTTCATCATGGGTAACGGCGAGACCCTTGAGGGCCGCCCGAATGATCTCGTGGGGATGGTGGCCTTCGCGAGGTACGCCGACACGATGGCGCCCCTGACCCTCGGGCATGGAGCGCTGCTACGCTTCCTCGACCAGGTGAAGATCGTGACGCGCAGAAGCGAGGACGGAACGGCGATCGGCGACGCACTGGCGCTCGCCGCGGCGAGACTGCGCACCGCCGAGGAAGACCTCGCGCGGTTCGCCTCCGATTCGGGCGAGAAAGAATACGAGATAAAGAGCAAGATCATCATCCTGCTTACCGACGGCCAGAACAACTTCGGAAAGAGGACGCCCGAGCAGGCCGCCAGCCTGGCAGCCGACTGGGGCATAAAGGTATACACGATCGGCGTCGGGGGTGGGGACGGGGTCAGCACAATAAAGACGCTCTTCGGCAGTTTCAAGGTTCCGACAGGTTCGAGGGTCGATACGAGGCCGCTTCAGGCGGCGGCGGAGATGACGGGCGGTATATTCAGGATGGCCGATGACGACGAGTCGCTCAGGGAGATCTACGCCGAAATCGACAGGCTCGAGAAGAGCGACATCGAGTCGATCCGCTATATCGACTACCGCGAGATCTTTGTGCCCTTCGCTCTCGCCGCGCTCTGCCTGGTGATGCTCGAGGCGATCCTCTCGGCGACGGTCTTCAGGAGGATCCCGTAGATGCATCTCGGCAACGTCAATATACTCCTCCTCCTCTGGCTGCTCCCCGCGGTAGCGGCGCTCTACGTCTACGCGGCGTGGCGGAGAAGAAAGGCTACGCTACTCTTCATAGAGAAAGAGATCCTCGAGAAGATCTCGATGTCGGTCAACCAGGCGGGCAGGAGAGTCAAGGCGGCCCTCGTCATAGTCGCCCTGGCGTTCCTGATCGTCGCGCTGGCCCGTCCGGCGTGGAACCCGAAGCCGAGGACGGTGCAAAGACGCGGGCGAGACATAGTCTTCGTCCTCGACGTCTCGCGGTCGATGGTCGCCGAGGATCTCGTGCCGAGCAGACTCGGCAAAGCCAGATACTCGATAATGGACATGATAGACAGCCTCGAGGGCGACCGGGTCGCGCTCGTCGTATTCGCGGGCTCCGCCGTCCTCAAATGCCCCCTCACCCTCGACTACGGGTTCTTCAAGCTTATGCTCGAGGACGTCGATACGAACAGCGTCAGCAGGGGAGGCACGATGATAGGCGACGCCGTCCGCAGGGCTCTCGACGAGGCTTTCGACGATCAGGAGAAGAAGTACAAAGACATGATACTCATCACCGATGGTGAAGACCACGACTCGTTCCCCGTCGATGCGGCCAAGGAGGCCGGCAGGCGGGGCGTGAGAATAATCGCCATCGGGCTCGGCGACGAGGATCAGGGCAAGCGGATCCCCGTCTCCGACGAGAACGGCAGAAAGACTTTCCTCAAATACAAGGGACAGGAGGTCTGGAGCCGGCTGGACGCAGCCACGTTGAGAAAGATGGCCAACAAGACTCCAGGCGGCAGGTACCTCAATGTGTCGACCGGTACGATCGATCTCGGCGACGTATACCTCAAGCTGATCGCCGGCGAGGAGAAACGCGAGATAGAATCGAAGACGATCAAGCTGTACGAGGAGAAATTCCAGATATTTCTCGCGTTCGCGCTATTCTTTCTGGCAGTCGAGATGCTGGTGAGCGAGAGGAGGCGGAAAGTGGAATGAGACGCTTCCCGGTCATATGTGCGGCGCTTCTCGCGCTGGTGATGCTCGCCGCTTCGTCCCCCGTCCTGGCCGACTCTGCGGGAAGACTCGTAAGGCGGGGGAACGACAGCTTCGTTCGCGGAGATCTCGATGGGGCCGCCGAGTACTACGAGCTCGCCTCCGTAAAGATCCCCGAATCACCGATCGTCGAGTTCAACCTCGGCAACGTCGAGTACATGAGGGACGATTTCACCGCGGCGCGCAGTCGTTTCGAAGAAGCGGCTCTGAAATCGCGCGATCTTTTCCTCGAGGCGCAGGCACTCTACAATATCGGGAACTGTGCGTTCAGGCAGGGGCAGCGCCAGGCCGACAGCGACCTCGAGAAGGCGCTCGAGTTCTTCAAGGAGAGCGTCGAATACTACTCGGCCGCCCTGGAGAAAGAGCCGGGCATGCCCGACGCGGCGCATAATCTCGAGGTTGCGCGGCTCGTGATAAAGGACCTGCTCGACGCGATCAAGAAACAGCAGGATCAGATGAAGGAGCAGCAGGAGAAGCTCAGGGAGGTGGTCGACTCTCTCCTCGCCGTGATGAAGAGGCAGGATGCCGCTCTCGGCAGATCGCTCGACCTCTCCGGCTCGCAGGAGAAGGGCACGCCCGCCTGGAACGGGAAGGTCGACGGGGACCGGGACGACCAGACGTCGATTGCCGGTTCGACCGGGGAGGTCAGTGGCATGCTGACAGATCTCTTCAAGGACCAGCAGCCCGAGCAGGTAATGCAGGCCATTTCGCATCTCGATTCCTCGATCGTCGACCAGGAAGGCGCCGTCAGTGACCTCAGTGATAGAAAACCAGGCGATGCCGCATCCGATCAGCAGGATTCCCTTGATCAGATGAAAAAGGCCCTCGAGAAGCTGACCGAAGGGGAAGGCGAGAATGAGGATCAGCAGCAACAGCAGCAGGACCAGCAGCAACAGCAGCAGGACCAGCAGCAACAGCAGGACGAGCAGCAACAGCAGCAGAAGGAGCAGCAGGACCGCAGCGAGACGGCGAAGGATATCCTCGACGAGGAGAAGAAGAACCGCGAGAAGAGGAAACAGGCGGCAGGCGGCTACCGCAAGGTCGACAAGGACTGGTAGGCTTGCAGGAACAGGAAATGGAGTTTATCCGTATTAACGGTATGATATAGATTGATAGCGAGAATGATGATGACGGGTGTCAGAAGCATAACAGTATCTACCGGGCTTGCGGCGGTGATGATCCTTGCCGCCGTGTGTCCTGCCGCCGCGCGGGCGGCCGTCGACATCAGTGTGATCGCCAACGTCGAGTCGCGCGACGTCTATGTCGGCGAGTCGTTCCTCATGCAGATCGCCGTCGACGGCTCGGACAAGGTCGAAGCCCCCGACATGACAGTGATCGAGGGATTCGCTATAGAGTATAAGGGCGGCTCTAACAACTCAAGCCAGTCGATCTCGATAATCAACGGCCGGGTCGAAAGGAACGTCCAGAAGGGCTTCGTCTTCACCTACAAGCTTACGCCCCAGAGGGTGGGGAGGCTGACGATCCCGTCGATCGACGTCAAGGTCGAAGGGACTACCTTCCGCACCGGCCCGATCACCATCTCGGTCAAGCGTCCCGAGGAGACGGAGGATTTCAAGCTGCGGATCAGGCTGTCGCGGGAGACCTGCTTCGTCGGCGAACCTGTCCTGCTGACCGTCACGTGGTACCTGCGCCGCGACGTACAGGCATTCGAGTTCACCGCGCCCCTTCTCTCCAGCGACGCTTTCGTATTCGAGGCCCCCGAAGTGAAGATAGATCCCGCAAAGAAGTACTACAGCATACTGCTCGCCGGCCGCGAGGTGATCGCCGAGAAGGGAAAGGGAATGCTCGACGGGGAGAGCTACGCCACACTCGAATTCAGCATCGCCGTGATCCCCGGGCGCTCGGGCACATTCGTTATTCCCGAGTTCATCGTCGCCTGCGAGTCTGGCACCGGCGTGAGGAACCGCCGCGACTTCTTCAACGATTTTTTCGGTAACGATGTCCTCGGCAGG
>JAUWMD010000277.1 GCA_030613345.1 Candidatus Krumholzibacteriota bacterium | reverse complement strand
GTGAACGACACCGACCGGCACGCGTCCGAGACGGCGAAATTCCTCGCCGAGCTCCGGCCATCCAGAGCCTACGTGGCAGTGCCGACGAGACCGCCGGCAAACGATCAGGTGAAGCCACCGGGCGCCGAAGCCCTGCTGCGTTATTACAGGGTGATCGAGACTCAGGTCGCCGGCGCTGAATACCTCATCGGATACGAGGGAAATGCCTTTGCTTCCGCCGGCGACCCGGCGGAGAATCTTCTCGGCATCACGGCGGTGCACCCGATGCGCGAGGAGGCCGTGGGAGAGCTGCTGAAGAACGCGGGCGCCGATTGGGATGTCGTGGAGCGGCTTTTACGTGAAGGCAGGATACTCCGCGTGCAGTATGAAAATCGCATCTATTATCTGCGGAGACCATCAGGGAGATTCGATTGATGCGGGGATTTGATTCGATCGCCGAAACCTACGACCGGTGGTACGACACTGCCGAAGGGCGGGCCATATTCAACGCTGAACTGGCCTGTTTTTGCTCGCTCTGTGAACATCGACAGGGTCGATGGCTGGAGGTGGGTGTCGGGACCGGCCGCTTCGCCTCCATGCTGGGGATTGCGGAAGGGATCGATCCATCTTCTCGAATGCTCGAAATCGCAGGCGGAAGAGAGGTCGTGACATATACGGGGTACGCGGAGGACCTCCCCTTCCCGGCCGGCTCTTTTGACGGGTTGCTCCTGGCGCTGGCTCTATGTTTCGTTGACGACTCCGAGCGGACTCTGAGGGAATGCCGGCGGATCCTGCGAGCCGAGGGAAAACTTCTCGTCGGAATCATCCCGGCGGAGAGTCCCTGGGGCAGGGCATATGAAAAGAAAAAGGCGGAGGGGCATCCCGTATATTCCCGCTCCCGCTTCCTCGCATCCTCGGAGGTCATGGCGCTGATCGAAAGCACCGGGTTCTCCTTCCTGACGGCGGCGAGCACACTCTTATGGGAACCGGACGGTCCTGCGGATATCGAGCCCCGTGTTGAGACCGGAATCAGTCCCGAGGCGGGATTTCTCGGCCTGCTCTTCGAGAGATAGAAATGCATGATTGCAACCGGTGAAGCGGACTACAGGTGGAGCCGCCTCTTCAATTCGCGTGCATTGGCGCGGCTCACCGGTATCACAGGCCCGTCGTCGCTGCCCATCCGAATCCTGAACGAATTGTTCTCCCAGGGGATGATCTCGCGGATCTTGTAGACATTGGCGAGGTACGCCCTGTGGACCCTCATGAACATCCCGGCGGGCAGCTCGGACTGCAGCTCGTCGAGGGACCGGCGCGAAGACGTTCCCTCCAGCTCGTGCGTGACTATCGATACCTCTCCATCGGACACGCAGGCGTAGAGGATCTCCTGGACGTCGACCATCACGACGCCGCTTCCCCGCCTGACAGGCACCCTCTGCGTGAGCGCCCCTACGCTGCGGAGCAGCTCGTCGAGCTCCTGGCGCGGCGCCGTTCCCTGCGCACGGTCCCTCGCCCTGCCGAGGGCCTCCCGGAGCCTGTCCTCGTCGACAGGCTTGAGGATATAGTCTACGGCATGGACGTCGAAGGCGCGGATCGCGTACCGGTCGTACGCCGTGACGAAGATCACCGGCGGGATGTCGCCCGTCTCGCCGAGCTTGCCGAGGACCTGGAACCCGTCGAGGCCCGGCATCTGGATGTCGAGCAGGACCACGTCGGGGGCGCCGGCGCGAATCATCTCGACCGCCTTGAGACCGTCACCCGCCTCGCCCGCCTTCTCGAACCCCTCGATCTTGCCGAGGATCCTCGTCAGGTCCCTGCGCGCCGGCCGCTCGTCGTCGACTATCAGCACCTTCAGGGTCTCACTCAACCAGCCGCCCCCTTTCGACGGGAAGTTCTATCCGTATCTCGGTACCCTCGCCGGGGACCGACTCTATCGTCATCGTCTGCGCAAGGCCGTACGCAACCGACAGTCTCTCGCGCACATTTTTCAATCCGATGCCATCGCCGGCCTCGCCGGAAAAGCCCTCGCCATCGTCCCTTACGACGATCAGGAGCCTCTCCCCGTCGCTCTCCGCCTCGACCCGGATCGTTCCGCCGTCGACACGGCCCGATATCCCGTGCCTGACGGCGTTCTCGACAAGCGGCTGCAGAAGCATCGAAGGGACGGGGACGTCGAGCGCCCTCGGATCGATCTCCTTCTCGACCCTGATCCTCTCGGCGCCGAACCTCGCCTGCTCGAGGCTGAGATAGTCGTCGATGAACTCGAGCTCGCTGCTAAGCGGAACGAAATCTTCCGTGCCGTGGAGGAGCTTGCGCAGGATGCCGGCGAGCTTGACGAGGATCCATCTCGTCTTGTCCGGCTCCGACCATATGCACGAGGTCGCCGCGTTGAGGGTGTTGAAGAAGAAGTGGGGATTGATCTGGCGCCTCAGCGCGTCGAACTTCGCCTGTGCCGCCACGGCCCTCTGCTCCTCGAGGAGCATCTCGACCCTCGTGTTGTTCCATATCTTGAGCGGGATGCCGACGCACGCGAGTGTGGAGAACCATACGAATACGTTCATCCAGTAATGGTCGGGCGTGAAGGCGAAGAGGATCCGCTTCCCGGCGTAACCCGCGACTATCGTCCTCGAGACGTCGAGGGCGAGCACGGCGACGAAGACCATCGCGATCGCGTCGAACCGCCGCTTTTCCCTGAAGACCTTCAGCGAGCGGGAGAGCCCCCTGTAGAAGAAGGGCGTGAATCCCCAGATCTCCTCGCTCCTCTCGGGCTTCATGCCGATCGCACCGCCCGCAGCGGCGCAGGCGGCGAGGTAGAACGGCGTGAGCCATTCGCCGCCCAGCACGGCGGGAACGGAGACGAGCAGGCCCGCCATCACTCCCGGCGCGGTCCCGCAGAGCAGGCCGATGAGAAATACTCCCGGCATCGAGATATCGACCCCGTCGTAACCGACCATCACCCTCACGGCGGTCCCCGCCGTGATTATCGCCCCGAATATCAGGGCAAACCACCAGTCTTCTCTCCGCGTCCTCGTCTGTATGAATATCAGCCGCTTGAAATAGTTCGATGTGACGAGCACCCCGGCGATGCTCGCCATCACGCCCAGCCTCAGGAAGAGGAGG
>JAUWMD010000090.1 GCA_030613345.1 Candidatus Krumholzibacteriota bacterium | reverse complement strand
TCCCTCACGGCGTCCTCTCCATCCCTCGATCTCTCGCTCCTGGTGGAATGACCGGAGAGAAGAGAATATGAATGCCTTGACGGATCTTCATCCCGCCGCGATCGCCCGCCTGTGTGGTGGGGAGAGGATCGGCCACACCGTCGTTTGTTTCGAGTCGGTCGACCCGACGAACACGGCCGCGGCTCGTATGGCCGAAGCGGGCGCCCGCGAAGGAACAGTCGTCGTCGCGGTGAGGCAGACGGCCGGACGCGGGAGGAAGGGCCGCAGCTGGTTCTCGAGCCCTTCCGGCTCACTCGTCTTCTCCGTGATCCTGCGGCCGGCCAGGAGCGGCGAGACGCTGACAGCCCTTCTCGCGCTCTCGGCCCTGAAGACCCTGGACGGATTGTGCGGCGGCGCGTCGATAAAATGGCCGAACGATATCTGGATCGGCGGCAGGAAGATCGCCGGTATCCTCGCCGAGTCGAAGGGAGAGAGCGTCGTGCTCGGGATGGGGATCGACGTGAACGACGAGGAGGGTTCGTTTCCCCCTGATCTGCGTGAGACGGCGGTATCCCTGCGTATGATCACCGGGAGGATCTTCGACAGGGGTGAGCTGCTTGCAGGCATGCTGCGGAATCTCGAACAGGCCTACGAGATCTGGGAGAGGGACGGATTCGGGCAGATGAGCTTCGAGATGGAGAGACGGTTGCTCTGGACAGGTATGCCGGTGCTGCTCGACGCGGAAGGAAAGACCGTGGAGGGAGTCCTCGCGGGGGTTAGCCGGGACGGGTACCTGCGGCTGGAAACGGACGGAGCAGAGAGAGTATACGCGTCGGGCGACCTCTCTTTGCGGCCGGCGGGGGGAGATCACGAGGTCCGCTGGAAGGATGGAGATCGATGAGGAAGGTGCTGGTGATAGACAGGGGCAACGACTCGGTCAAGGGAGCCCTCTTCGAGTCAGGGCGGATAACGGCCCGCTGGAATACGGAAGGCGCTGTAGAGGAGATTGCCGCCTGGGCGGCGGAGTCGAAGCCGGACGGTGCCGCTGTCTCGAGCGTCGTCGGTGAGTGGAACAATCTCTGCGAGTCGGCGCGGAGGGGCGAGGGAGTCGGGAGGATCGTCATCGCAGGGCACGATTCGCCGTGGCCCTTCACTCTGGATATTGACAGCCCCGGGACCGCCGGGCCGGACAGGCTCTGCGCGGCGGCTGCGGTCGCGGACCGGGGCGTGAACGATGCCGTGATCGTCGATGCCGGCACGGCCGTGACGGTCGATATCCTTTCCGGCGGCACTTTCGCCGGCGGGGCGATCATGCCGGGCCTCGGCATGATGCTCCGGTCGCTCAGCGACGGGACGTCGGCCCTGCCTCTCGTCCGTATCGATACAGACGGTATGGGGAAGGGTGGTATCCCGCCCGGGCGTGATACGGAATCGGCTATCAGGACGGGTGTTCTCGGCGCCTGGCGCGGCGGTGCGGCGAATCTCGTAAGGCTTTCGCTCGAGAGGTTCGAAAACCTGCCGCCCGTCTTCCTGACGGGCGGAGACGCCGGCCTCATTGTCGATACGATCTCCCCGGCTCCCCGGCTCTATCCCGATCTTGTCCTTCAGGGGCTTAACTACCTGTACAACAGGGAGTTCGGATAGGCACCCCCTGCTGTATCAAGAATCCCGTAATTATTTTTCGATTTTCCTTGAAATGATATACCCTTCAGGGTATATTTTCCTGTGCTGATTCTGGCACTCGCAGTTAGAGAGTGCTAAAGCGCTGTAAATAAACATGTAACAGTTCAACACCAGACGAAAAAGGAGGTCGAGATGAAGATCACACCTCTGGCTGACAGGGTTCTAGTAATGCCGATGGATCCGGTCGAGGTCAAGAAGAGCGGGATCATCATTCCCGATACAGCAAAGGAAAAGCCTCAGGAAGGCGAGATCGTCGCCGTCGGCAAGGGCCGCCTGAACGAGACTAACGGTGAGCGCATTCCTCTCGAGGTCAAGAAGGGCGACAAGGTCCTCTACGGCAAGTACTCGGGGACAGAGATCACAGTCAACGATAAAGAATATCTCATACTGAGGGAAAGCGACATCCTCGCTGTCCTCTAGAGTACTGAAAGGAGAGACGATAATGGCAAAGCAGTTGAAATTCAATATCGACGCCAGGGATCGCCTCAAGGCCGGCGTGGATGTCCTCGCCGACGCGGTGAAGGTGACGATCGGCCCCAGGGGACGCAATGTCATCCTGGACAAGAAATTCGGATCGCCCACGATCACAAACGATGGCGTGACTATCGCCAAGGAGATAGAGCTTGCGGACCCGTGGGAGAACATGGGCGCGCAGATGGTAAAGGAAGGCGCCACCAGGACGCAGGACGTCGCCGGCGACGGCACGACCACCGCGACGATCCTAGCCCAGGCCATCATCACAGAGGGCCTGAAGAACGTAACGGCCGGTGCCAACCCGATGTTCCTCAAGCGCGGCATCCACAAGGCCGTCGATGCGGCCGTCGAGTATATCGTGAAGCGCTCGAAGCAGGTACGCAAGCGCGAGGAGATCGCCTCGGTCGCCACGATCTCGTCGAACAACGATTCCGAGATCGGCGAGCTGATAGCCGATTCGATGGAGAAGGTCGGCAAGGATGGCGTTATCACGGTCGAGGAAGCGAAGGGTATGGATACCGAGCTCGAGGTGGTCGAGGGCATGCAGTTCGACCGCGGCTACCTCAGCCCTTATTTCGTGACCGACGCCGAGCGGATGGAGACGATCCTCGAGACCGCCTACATCCTGATCCATGACAAGAAGATCAGCGCGATGAAGGACCTCCTTCCCATACTCGAGAAGGTCGCCCAGCTGAACAAGCCGATGCTCATCATCTCCGAGGACATCGAGGGCGAGGCCCTCGCGACCCTCGTGGTGAACAAGCTCCGCGGAACGCTCCAGGTCGCGGCCGTCAAGGCCCCTGGTTTCGGCGATCGCCGCAAGGCGATGCTCGAGGATATAGCGATCCTCACCGGCGGGCGCGTCATCTCCGAGGACGCCGGCTTCAAGCTCGAGAACGCAACCGTCACCGACCTCGGCCAGGCCAAGAAGATCACAATCGACAAGGACAACACGACGATCATCGAGGGCGCGGGCAAGACGGCGAAGGTCAAGGAGCGGATAGGCCAGATCAAGGTCCAGATCGAGGACACCAGCTCCGACTACGACCGCGAGAAGCTGCAGGAGAGGCTCGCGAAGCTCGCCGGCGGAGTCGCAGTGATCAAGGTCGGCGCCGCTACCGAGATCGAGATGAAGGAGAAGAAGGCCCGCGTCGAGGATGCACTGGCAGCCACCCGCGCAGCGGTGGAGGAGGGCGTTGTCCCCGGCGGAGGCATCACTCTGCTTCACGCCGCTCGCATCGTCGAGAACCTGAAGCTCGAGGGCGAGGAGAAGATCGGTGCCGAGATCGTGGCCAAGGCCCTCTACGAGCCTTCCAAGATGATTGTGTTCAACGCAGGACGCGAGGGCGCGGTCATCGTCGAGAGGCTGAAGAACGAGAAGCCGGAGATCGGCTACAACGCTGCCATCGGCGAGTTCCAGAACATGCTGGAGAACGGCATCGTCGACCCGACCAAGGTCGCCCGCTCCGCTCTCCAGAACGCCGCTTCGATCGCCGCCCTTCTTCTGACTACCGAAGTCATAATCACCGACATTCCGGAGAAGGACAGGGGACCCGATATGGGCGCCGGCGGAATGGGTGGAATGGGTGGAATGGGCGGAATGATGTAAGTTTCCGCTTGCTTGCTCTTTACGGGGCGCCGCGGCCGTAGTGCCGAGGCGCCCCTTCTGCCAGAAATCGCTTGAATTTAGACCCGGACATTCATATTTTAACGCAGGTACACTAATGGCATATCGCAGGATTTATGTGCCCCGCGGCTTCGATTTGGCGCGGATCGGCTGAAAAGGCATAGAGAGACAGACCTGGAGGTTCGATTTGAAGCAGTGGAAGAGACTGTCGGCTTGGGTTTTAGTTTTCGGCTTCTCACTTTCATTGACGATGATCATGGGGTGCGGCGACGATCCGGTCGAGTTGCCTGATAGTTGCGATCCCATAGTACAAACCAATATGATCATTTTGAATCCCCCTGCTCCGTCCCGCGGGGAAACTACACAACTGACCGTTCAGGTAGAAGGAGAGGGGTGCGGTAAGTGGACGGAATACACATGGACCGTCGAGGGCGGCAAACTCCTCAAGGACAAGGGGATCACCGTCCAGTGGGTCGCTCCTATGGAGTACGGCATTTACCATATACAGTGCCGCGCTTCGCTGGACGGAGCCAAGCCCGACACCATACATACCCAAGCGATAATCAGGGAATTTGAATATCTCGAGACAGACAAGATAGCGAGCGTCAACCCGATCCTGATGGGCAACGGCCTGTACTTCATCGCCGAGGAGGGCAACGTCGGGCCGACAAGCCTGAATTTCATCGGATGGGCGGTATACGAGCTCTCGTCGTCGGGCAATGTCACACTCATTACCGATACCAGGGACCCTTCCGGCGGCGGATCGTACGAGTTCGATTTTGCCGGGTCAAACCAGGTTATATACGGATCGTTCATCAACATATACTTTCCTGGCCTGAGACAGCAGAGGATGAACACGTGGAAATTCCCATTACCAGCCGGATCCCCCGTCAACGTCAGCAATGACCTGGGCGGATCGGATTTCACCAGGAAAAACCAGCACAGGTATCCCAAGACCAACGCGGACGGCGACAAGGCCGTCTGGAAATTTCATCGCATTGGCAAATCGAGGGACGGCACCGCCGATCTCTTTAACGTGGCGTATTGGGACGAATCAGACGGGCGGGGCAACTGGTACACCGTCACCCAGAGTCACGATTCGTCAACGTCGATCGTCGGACCGGATACCGTGACAAAGCACCGTTATTACAACAACATCAGGCCTATGTTCACACCGAGCGAGGACAATATCCTCTACTTCGTTGACACGACTCGCAACTTCGAACCGTGCCTCATCCCGCTGGCCGGCGGGTTGCCCGACACGCTTAGTCGCCGGGCGCTGATGGTCGATGAGAAGACCGGCATCTTCAAGCAGGCCGGGATCAACATCAGCGAGAAGACCGTTTTCGAATGGATTCCGAATGTGGATAAACTCAGCTTCATAGCGGCTGGACAGATCGTATTTTTCGATTACGCCGGCGAGGCGGTCGCAATCGTGAGCGAACTCTCCAGTGTCACGGAATTTGCCTGGGCTTCCGACGGATCGCAGCTTGCCGCGGTCAACGACATCGGTGTCTATCTCGTCGGAGCCGGCGGGGCTGTCGCGAACGATCCCGTATTCGTGAAGGAGAGAGCGACAGACGACATCAAGGGAATCTCCTGGAACAATGATGGAACGCGGCCTCAGCTGGCGTTCAGGCTTGTCCGCAAGGGCAAGAGCGCAAGCGACTCCTGGTCGGCTCTTGTCATCGTCGACATGAATTCGGGCCTCTGGGCCTACTCTTCAAGGGCGATCCAGTGGCATAGCTCCCGCGAGCCGAAGGATATCGATTACACCTGGATGCGGACGCTCTTCGACGAGGACGGTACGGGCGTTTACGTCCCGTTCCCCGTGTACGATGATGTCAACTATCCGGGCAAGGAAATCATCCTTATCTACAGCCACGAATAGAGCGGCGGGAGAGGAACAGGTCGACGCTCGATGCAGTCCGACAGGCTGAAGAGATTACCTCCCTATCTATTCGTCGAAATCGATCGAAGGAAGACCGAGTACGGACGGTCAGGACGTGAGGTACTCGACCTCGGTATAGGGGATCCCGATCTCGGCGCCCCGCCCGAACTCGTAGATACGTTGCGCAGCTCCCTCGACGAACTCGAATACCACAGGTATCCATCCGATCGGGGTCTTTCTCGTCTTATCGACGCGATCCGGGGCTGGGCCCGCGAGCACTACGGGGTATCGCTCGAGAGCGACGAGATCCTCGTCACGATCGGCAGCAAGGAGGCGATCGGCCATCTGCCGCTCGCCGTCGTGAATCCGGGAGATGCCGTACTCGTGCCCGATCCCGGGTATCCCGTCTATACTTCATCGGCCGTATTTGCCGGCGCCGACCCTGTGAGGATGCCCCTCCTTGCTGAGAACGGCTATTTCCCCCGGTTCGACGATCTCGATCCTTCCGACCTGCAACGCGCGAGACTGGTCTATCTCAATTATCCCAACAATCCGACGGCCGCAACGGCCGGGAAGGAGAAATTCGAGGAGGCTATCAGCTTCTGTGGAGAGAACGCATTGTTACTGGTTAACGATGCCGCCTACAGCGAGATCTCCTACGAGGAGAGGCAGCAGGTCCTCTTTCCCCTCGCTAAGGATGCGGGCGGGGAGTATATCGAGCTTTTTTCCTTTTCCAAGACCTTCTCGATCACTGGCTGGCGGATCGGATTTGCCGTAGGCTCGCCGGAAGTCGTCTTGGCCCTCGCGCGGCTGAAGGCCAACGTCGACTCGGGAGTCTTCAGCGCTATCCAGGCGGCGGCGGCATCTGCTCTCGAGGAAGGCTACACGGAGATCACCGGACGTATAATCGACGTCTTTCGGAAAAGACGCGATATTCTCGCCGCCAGCCTCCGAAGGGGCGGATTCCGGTTCGAGATCCCCGCAGCGACCTTCTACTTCTGGATCGAGGTGCCCGGGGGCGGGTCGTCGATCGATTATTGCGGGAAACTCCTCGAGGAGACGGGCATAGTCGCGACCCCCGGGATAGGGTTCGGCGGGTACGGCGAGGGGTATTTCAGGTTGTCAATCACCGCTCCCGACTATACAATCCTCAAAGCCGGGCAGAAGCTGGAAAAACTCGGGACTTCCCCCTGATGACCGCCGGAGGTCGAAAGTTGCTTGAAGAAAAGATAGTCCTCGCGGGGATAACGGTATTCGGGTATTACGGCGTATCTCCAATGGAGCGGGAGGTGGGTCAGAAGCTCGAGATGGATGTAGAGTTCTGGAGCGATTTCACGAAAGCGTGCGTCACCGACGCTCTCGAGGACACGATAAACTACGAAAGGGTGTACGCGAAGGTCATGGAGACGGTCGAGAAGAACAGGTTCAACCTCCTCGAGACCCTCGCCGACGCCATCTGCAGGGAGATCCTCGGCAACTTTCCGGTGTCGAAGGTAAATACCACCATCAGGAAACTCACCCTTCCATTCCCGAACAGTCTCGATCATGTCGCAGTCGTCGTCGAGCGGGAAGCCTGACGGCCCGGCCGCCGGGAGGGCGGTGATCTCTCTCGGATCCAATGTGGGGGAGAGGGAGCTGTGCGTCCTCTCCGCGGCGGCGCGGATCGCCTCGAGTGAAGGGATCGTCTCGGCTCGGCTGAGCTCTCTGTACGAGACCGGGCCTGTGGGAGAGGGATATTCCCGCTCCTTCATCAACGCGGTGATGATCGTGCGGACGACCCTCGATCCGCGCTCCCTCCTTACGCTGGGACAGAGGCTGGAGAGAGAAGCGGGAAGAATGAGAGAGGGAGGCACGGGAGACAGGACCCTCGATATTGACCTGATCCTCTGTGGAGAGAGCAGGATCGACGAGGCCGACCTGACCATACCCCATCCGTGCTTCATGGAGAGGCTGTTTGTCCTCGTCCCGCTCGCTGAAATGGAACCCGGGTTTCCGCTGCCGGGCGGCGGCAGCGCTGCGGAAGCGGCGGATGCGGAGAAGGCGGCGGGAAAGGTCGTTAGAATCTCCTCGAGGGGCCGGATAAGCCGGAAGTCCTTGTAAACAGGTAGATATTGACTTCCAATATCATTTTGACTACGGTAAGACGGATGGAAGATTTCAGCAGCAGACTGGACGGCTCCGGTATCAGGTATATCGCTGTCGAAGGGAACATCGGCGCGGGCAAGACGACCGTCGCGAGGCTCCTCGCCGGGGAGACCGGAGCACGGCTCTTTCTCGAGGAGGTCGACGACAATCCCTTCATCGAGAGGTTCTACGGTGATATGGGAGGGTATGCCTTCCAGGCGCAGATCTTCTTTCTTCTCAACAGGTACAGGCAGCAGACGAAGATCGCTCAGCAGGACCTCTTTACCGATCTGATGGTCGCCGACTACCTCTTCGCAAAGGACAGGATCTATGCCCACGCCGTGCTGGGCGACGACGAACTGGTCCTGTACAACAGGATGCACTCTCTCCTCGAGGGCAGGATCGTCAAACCCGACCTGGTCATCTATCTCCAGGCAGACCCGGAGGTTCTTCTGCAGAGGATCGGGAAGAGGGGCAGGTCGTTCGAGAAGAATATAAGCGACGAATATATCAGCGGGCTCAACGAGGCGTTCAATCATTTCTTCTTCCACTACGACGAATCGCCTCTGCTGATAGTAAATACGGACAGGCTCGATTTCACGGCCAACCGGGACCACCTCGACGACTTTTTCTCGAGGATCTCGGAGAAGTTCGAGGGCACGCAGTACTACGTGCCTTCCTGGGAGAACGATCTGTGATGAAAGACAAGATCACAAAGACAACCCTTCTGAAGATGAAGAGGAAGGGCGAGAAGATAGCGGCGATCACCTCCTACGACTATCTCTCGACGAAGCTGATCGACGACACGGGTATCGATGTCATACTCGTCGGCGATTCTCTCGGTATGGTCGTGTTGGGGTACGAGAACACCCTGCCCGTGACGATGGAGGAGATGATCCATCATCTCAAGGCTGTCACGAGGGCGAGGCCGAAGGCGATGGTGGTAGGCGACATGCCATTCATGTCGTACCAGGCGAGCGTAGAGGACGCGGTGCGAAACGCCGGCAGGCTCGTCAAGGAGGGCGGCGCACAGTCTGTCAAGCTCGAGGGCGGCGAGAGATACGTGCCTGTCGTCGAGGCGATCGTGCAGGCGTCGATCCCCGTAGTCGGTCATCTCGGTCTCACACCTCAGTCGCTCCACGAGTTCGGCGGATACCGGGTCCAGGGCAGGGACAGCGAGTCGGCCGAACGGATTATTAATGATGCCAAGGCGCTCAAGCGGGCTGGCTGTTTCGCCGTAGTCCTCGAGGGCATCCCCTGGCAGCTGGCGAAAAAGATCACCGAATCGGTCTCGATCGCGACCATAGGGATCGGCGCCGGCCCGCACTGCGACGGGCAGGTGCTCGTGATCCATGACATGCTCGGAATATACGACGAGCCGCTCCCGAAGTTCGTCAAGATGTACGAGGAGCTCGGCGAGAGGATAAGGGGCGCTGTCTCCGCGTATGTGAGGGACGTCAAGGACGGACGTTTCCCCGGTATGGAGCACA
>JAUWMD010000010.1 GCA_030613345.1 Candidatus Krumholzibacteriota bacterium | reverse complement strand
GCTCGCAGCGCAGCAGCGACCGCCCGTCGAGCGACGCGGCCTTGAATCTGATACATGCAACGCGCACCGCCGCCTACAGCGACTTCGCCGAGGTGATGGTCTGCATGTTCGGTCCGACGAGCGACCAGTATGCCCTGCTCCACCGGGGAACGCGCGTGCGCAAGATGCACTCGTCGTACAGGTCTACCTTCAGGACGATCGGCGATATCCCCCTGGCGATGGTCGACCGCGAGAAGTTCACGCCGCTGCGCGACGATATCAAGAAGCGCCGCACCGACAGGAACGTGACGATCAACACGGCATTCGACGACCGCGTATCAATAGTCTACTACTACCCCAACATGAAACCCGACATCATCGATTCACTGATCGACAACGGGTACAAGGGGATCGTCATCGCCGGCACTGGCCTCGGACACGTCAACAAGCCCCTCTACCCGTCGCTTGCTCGGGCCTTCGACGAGGGGATCCACGTATACATGGCCGTTCAGACGCTCTGGGGATACGTGCAGATGTACGTATACGACACGGGACGCGACATGATGGACCTCGGCGTAATACCCGGCTCCAACATGCTGCCCGAGGTAGCGTACATGAAGCTCGGATGGGCGCTCGGCCAGAGCCACGACCGCGAAGAGGTGAAGAAGATCATGCTGACCCCTGTCGCCGGCGAGATCACCGAGAGAGAGCCACACAACGGCTACCTGATCTACCAGGGCGGCATCCCCGAGGTCGAGGAGTTCATCAGCCAGTACAAGAAATAGGTTCGAAGAAGAGGGGAATAACGCTCCTCGCTCCGATCTCCCGAAAACACCCTCTTTTCGTAAACTTCTGTTTACATCTTGGTAAACTGTCGCTTACACCATAACCATCGAAATATATGGGTGTTACAGATATTTGCAAAATGTACGTAAAAATAAGTTTACTTTTCTCATATTGCGATACGATCTTTCTGCACCCTCCTGCAGAAAAATGGAATTCTATCTGACTATACTTCAATATGTTACGACTATAGGAGGAACAAATGGAAATGATTGGGCATTTTGGCACGTCACTGGCTACTACAGGTAAGTGTGAGCAACGACAATAAATACGGAGAAGGTTTTAGGAGTCTCAAGGAAAGGGGTTGAAAATGCTGCACTTCACAAGCATCGCGATGATCATAGCCCTCATGATCGCCGGCAAAAGTGTCTGGGGCAAGAGCGTCTGGTAGAACCCACAGACTCCACAAGGCGGGACACGAAAGTGCCCCGCCTTTTTTTATACCCCCGCAGTATCAGGGGCAATCAGCCACATATAGTATAGAATTAGCAACCAGTTTTACTGTCTCCGTGTAATCATCAGGAAATGCAAAAGGTTTAAAGTACATATTCAAGCCTATAATGTTGCCGTTAGAATTTATTGCCATTGCATTGGTGCCCTGATCATCTTCAACAAGCAGTATTGCGGTTTCATCCAGCTCGGGGTAACAGAGATGAAGATCTACTGGCAATCCGAGACCATCGAGATCAATCTCATAAAACACCGGGTGTAATGGAAAATCGATCGAATCCATTACTATTGATCGATCCCCTTGACCAGGAACAATCGGGCCGTTTATTAAAGGAGCATACCCGGGGGAGAATAATCTGCCTCGAATCCCCGCAGACCAGCCGCTAACTGCGTACTGGCAAATAACGAGACCACCACCGGCATCAACGTAATCGGCCATCAGATTGCCAATGGTATCAAATGCTCCCAAACCGGGATTATCAATCGGCCAGGCGTCAGTGAAAATCAGTATTGCATCGTATTGTTGCAAAAACTCGAGCGTCGGAATAACAAGGGCTCTTGCAGTGTCCAGCAATGCAAATTGTTCAATCTTCGATTCGGCAGGTAAAAACCCTGTATCCTCCAAAGGGCCGGGAATCATGTCGGCCATAACAGGATAAACTAGAGCAGTTACTACCAGTACATCGATCGCTTGAGAGGGATCAGGACAATCTGGCGGGCATTGGAGATCGCAGCTGTTATCTTCACTGCAACTAACAATAACTAAAAAAGCTATCGCTGTAAACCCCGCCACGAGAATCTTGCGATTCATCGCGTCACTCCTTTCGAGGAAGGAATCGGATTTAACCTTCAGGGGCTAAAGAGATAGCAATATTTCTGCTTATATTATCTTATTTTCTGATCAACATGTCAATTATTATCTTTGCCCTCTTTACCCCCGATGAAGATCGGAGTATATTCACCCACCGGGTATCATTGATCGTACGAAAGGATCGATCGGTTGAACAGGCTGCAGGCATACCTCATCGAGCTGAGGACCCCGTTCCTCACAGTCAGCATCCTCCCCGTCGTGCTCGCCACGGCGATAGCGCGCTGCGAGACGGGGAGCTGGAATCCCCCTCTTTTCTGGTTGACACTCGCCGGGGCGGTGCTCCTGCACCTCGGCTCCAATACGATAAACGACTGGTTCGATCACAGGTCGGGCAACGACGAAGTCAACGTAGAGTTCGTCAGTCCCTTCACAGGCGGCAGCAGGATGATACAGGAGGGGTTCGTGACGCCGCGCGGGGTCTTGATCCTCGCGATAGTCCTGTTCACCCTGGCAACGTTTATCGGGATCTATCTCTTCACCGTCAGGGGACCGGCGATCATTCTGTTCGGGATCACCGGCCTCGTTCTCGGGATCCTCTACGCGGCGCCGCGGGCGATGCTCGCCGGCCGCGGCCTCGGCGAGATCGCGATCTTCCTCGCCTTCGGACTCATCGCAGTCGGCGCCTACTATGTCCAGACGGGTTACATATCGAATCACATACTGGTCGCGCCGCTGCCGCTCGCGATCTTTACCACGGCGATCATCATAGTCAACGAGTTCCAGGACGCAACCGCCGACGGGGCGACGGGGAAGCACACGATGATCGTGAGGCTCGGCAGGAAAAGAGGCGTCGTCCTCTACGCGATCGTCATGCTCTCGGCGTACATCCCGATAATCGCCGGTGTCGCCGCCGGCCTGATGCCGCGCTGGGCCTTGCTCGGCCTCGCCACCCTCCCGGTAGTGCTGAAGGCGATCCAGGTAGCCGCGACAACGCACGACGACCCGCGCGCGATGACGCCGGCAAACGCCTCGACGATCATCGCGCATCTGGCCACCGGCATCATCCTGACGCTGGTCTATCTTCTGTCGGGGTAAACCAGATCCTGCAGGCCGCTTACATTCACTGCCCGAAGTTGACGCCCTCGAGCAGCTTCGATATCCCCTCTGTCACTTCCTCGACCGAATCGACGAGCTTGACGATATTCAGGTCCTCTGGCAGGATCTTGTCCTCTGCGAGCATCTTGTTGTTGATCCAGTCGACCAGCCCGCCATAGTAGTCCTTTCCCACGAGATAGACGGGGAAAGGCGGGATCTTGTGCGTCTGGATCAGGGTGAGCGCTTCGAAGAACTCGTCCATCGTGCCGAAGCCGCCCGGAAGGATCACAAACGCAATCGAGTGCTTCATGAACATCACCTTGCGCACGAAAAAGTAGCGAAAGGTGATCAACCTGTCGATGTAGGGATTGGGCGCCTGCTCGAAGGGCAGGTCGATGTTCAATCCGACCGAGAGCCCCCCTCCTTCCTGCGCCCCGCGGTTGGCCGCCTCCATAATGCCGGGGCCTCCGCCGGTGATGATAGAGCAGCCTCCCGACGAGAGGCCCTTCGCGATATTCCTCGCGTCCGCATAAGCCTTGTCGCCCTCCTTGGCCCTCGAAGAGCCGTAGATGCTCACTCCCGGCAAAACATCAGCCATGTTGTCGATTCCGTCGACGAACTCGGAGAGGATCCTGAAGAGCCTCCAGCTCTCCTGGGTGGTGAAATCTTCTATCAGGTATCTCGTGCTGTTGCCCTTCTTCTCCTTCATCGCGCCTACCGTCCTTCTTGTATATCCGTTGGAATTTCTTCTATCTGCCTGCAGGTTAAGGCAGGATCCCGCTTGTGTTCAAGGACAAACGGGGCGACCCGATCCACACTACTTCCAGAGGAATAATATGCCGCGTCCGAAGTCGATCTCGACGAGACTGAAGTCGTCGAGAAAGTCGTTGCCGATGATGCCGCCGCCCTGTCTCAGTCCGATACTCTCGAAAATGGAAAGGTCCGCAGAGAGAAACGGCACGTCGGAGCGCAGCCACTCTCCCAGTCTCAACCTGTCTGCCGTCACTGTCAGCGCCTCGACCGGGTTGTCGTCGAGGCCCCGCAGCTCACCTTTCTTCCCGTCGTCCGCCTCTTCCAGGCCCGCTTTTTCGGCTATCGAGGCGGAGAGGATCGAACTTCTCGCGCCGGTGTCGAAGAGGAAGGAGACCGGCACCTCGTTCACCTCGCCGTCGAGAAAGATGTGCTTCGCCACGAGGCAGAACGGCACCTCGGCGGACGGGGCGTCCGTTTCCGCGAGGGTATGACGTTCTCCCATCATCATCACGCCCGGACCGCTGCGCGGGTATTCGAACGCTATCCTGTCACACAGTTTCATCAGATCGAGGCCGAGGATCCCGATGATCTTTCTCGTCCCGAAATGGGGCATGGCTTCTATCACCCCGACTGTGACGCCGGGAAACCTCACGGCGCCGAATATCAGGTCGCCGGGGCTCGCGTTGCCGAGAAATCCCATAACCTCGCCTCCGGCTCCGCTCATCGCGCCCCTTATCTCCCTGCGTCCCCTGTCGGAGAACTCAATGCCCCTGACCTCCTCGATATCGACGTACGCCGGGAGGAAATCCTTCGTCACCACTGTTCCGCTCGCACCGAAATCGACTATAAAATGTCCGCTCCTGCCGTCCTGGAGCTCCCCCTTTGCGAGAAGGAACCCGTCCTCGTAGAATATCGTCGTCTCGCCCGACACCCTGGCCGCGACTTCCGCCACGCTGATCTCGAGGGTGATGGAATAGTCGCCGTCCTCGAGCGGGACCATGCCGGCGAACATGTCGATCACCGGGCCGTCATCCTCCTCGGCCTCCTCGTAACGGCGGATCCTGAACGCCCTGTTGAGGCCGTCACCGCCTGCGATGTTGACCCTCACGTCGTATGCGGAGAGATCATCGACCTTCACGACCGGGTATTCCATCTCTTTCCCGTCAGCGTGTTTCCTGCTGATGCGAAGCTCGCCTCCGGCGGACCTGACGGTAATCGACCCGCTTCTCATCTCTCTCTTGACCAGGTCCCCCGACTGCCCTATGCCGAGGGGAATCACTATCGTGATGATCTCCTCGCCATCGAAGGTCCTGACCTCGCCGTCGGAGATCTCGACCTTCTCTATCTCCACGCCGAAGATCGATTCCCTGAGCAGAAAGATATGCGCGGAAATGGCCGTGGACGTATACAACGGGATGATCGTCAGGGTCAGCAGGAATATCAGTTTGATCGTCTTCATCAATCTATCTCTACCAATTCTCCGCCGGATGATATATCATTATTTTTTCCGTCCCCGTGCAAGACTCTCGAGATCCGGAACTGTCATGATAGCCCTTCACTTCGAAAACGGACAGCTCGTCGAAAAAGAGACCGACACGCCCCAGGTCCGCCGCGGAGAGGCACTCGTGAAGATCCAGTATGCCGGGATCTGCTCGACCGACCTCGAGATACTCAAGGGATACATGGACTTCAGCGGTATCCCCGGTCACGAGTTCGTCGGGACCGTCGAGACGCCCCGCAGCCTCGCCGGAAGAAGAGTCACCGGCGAGATAAACATCAGCTGCGGCAGGTGCGAACTGTGCAGGCGCGGCCTCGGCAAACACTGCAGGGAAAGGACCGTCCTCGGCATCGCGGGCCGGGACGGCGTCTTCGCCGAATATATTACCCTGCCCATGTCAAATCTCCATGTCGTTCCCGACGGCGTCAGCGATGAGGAGGCGGCGTTCACCGAGCTCCTCGCCGCGGCGTGCGAGATACCCGAGCGGGTATACATCAGCCAGTCGTGCCGGGTGGCGGTCCTAGGAGACGGGAGGCTCGCCGCCATGGCCGCGCAGGTGCTGAGGCTGAAGACGAAAGGGCTCACCGTCCTGGGAGTCGAGCCGGAAAAGATGCGCGTGATCGCCGGCCTCGGAATCGACACCTTGCACGCGGCCGCCATCCCCACGATGAAAGGGACCTTTGACGTCGTCGTCGAATGCACGGGGAGCAGGATGGGGCTTCCCGACGCCATCGACATGATCAGACCGCACGGAACGATCGTCCTGAAATCGACCTTCCACGCACCGCTTAAATGGAATCCGTCGAGGATCGCCGTCGACGAGATAACGATCGTCGGCTCGAGATGCGGACCGTTTGAGACGGCGCTCGGCCTTCTGCAGAAGAAAAAGGTCGTGACCGCGCCGTTCCTCACGTCTGTCTACCCGTTCAAGAAGTGGCAGACCGCATTCAGGCGCGCGAGGCAGAAGAACAGCTTCAAGGTGCTGCTCGATATGCAGGCTTGAGAGAGAATTATCCTTTCCCCGGCGCTCACTACGATATATAACTAGAACATGCTGTTCATACCGCTGAAAGACATCAATCCTACCCGCAGGAAGCCCGTCATAACGTGGACGCTGATCGCGATGAACATACTCGTCTTCTTCTACCAGCTGTGGCACGGCTATGGCGGCGCCACCCTCGCCGCCTCGCTCGGCGTAACCCCGTTCGAGATAACGAGGATGACCGACCTCACAGATCCGGTAGCTGGCATCTTCCACGCACCGGGACCGAAGCCGATCTTCATGACCCTCTTCACCTCGATGTTCCTTCACGGCGGCATACTCCATCTCGGGTTCAACATGCTCTTCCTCTGGATCTTCGGCAACAACATCGAAGACGTACTCGGACCGTTGAAGTTCATCATCTTCTATTTCGCTTCGGGACTCTTTGCCCATGCGTTGCACATCGCCGCCGATCCCGGTTCGATTATCCCTACGATAGGAGCCAGCGGTGCGATATCGGGCGTCATGGGGGCCTACCTCGTCCTCTATCCGCAGGCAAGGATCATGACCCTGATGTGGATATTCATATTCATCCAGTTCCTCTACATCCCCGCCTTCGTGATAATCATCTACTGGTTCGTCATACAGCTCGTGAGCGGATTGTTGTCCATCGGCTCCCAGACCGGCGGCGGCGTCGCCTGGTTCGCGCACATAGGCGGTTTTCTGGGAGGAGTGTTCCTCATATTCCTGATGGCCGGCGGCCGTGTCTACTGGCTGCGCAGGGGCGGCAGCAACAGGTACTAGGCGAACTGAAATGATCCCCGTATTTACAAGACTCATCATAGACAGGCGGGCTCTCGACGATCCCCTCACCGGCAGGATCAGGAGCAGTCTCAGCGGCGCAGAGGAAATCGTGACCGGCGACGTGAGCTCTCACCCCGGACCGGCGACTCTCGTCCTGAAATTCCATGAGGGCCGCTTTGTCAAGGACTTCCCCGTCACGCCCGGCGCTCCCCCGTGCGGCGAGAAGTATATTGCCGCCCTGCAGGGATGCATCTACAACTGCTCGTACTGCTATCTCAGGTCGTACCTCTCCCACAGCACCATCACCCTGCTGGTAAACAGCGGGAAGATGGAGAGCGACATCAGGGAAGCTCTGGATGCGGGAACGGTCCGTCTGACGACCGGCGAGCTGAGCGACAGCCTCGCCCTCGATCACATCACCGGGTTGACATCCTCGATCCTTCCCCTGCTCGAGGGAACATCGGCTGTAATCGAGGCGAGGACAAAGAGCGCCAGCGTGGACCACCTCCCCGGCGTGAACGGGAGCGACGCGGAACTTGCCGGGAAACACCTCCTCGTCACGTGGACTCTGTCTCCGCCGAAGACAATAGCGTCCGAGGAACCGATTGCCGCCTCGCTCGACGAGCGTCTCGGAGCGATTTCGAAGGTAAGGTCGGCGGGTATCGCCTTCGCCCTGAGGCTCGACCCGATAATCCCGCACTACTGGGATGCAGGTTCGTACCGGGATCTCCTGCAGCGGGTGAAGGATGAAGCGGGCGATGCGCCGCGCAGGATAGAGCTCGGTGTGCTCCGTTTCCCTCCCGGCCTGATCGAGAGCGTCAGGCAGGACTCGCCGTACAGCCCGATACTGCAGGGAGAGTACGTTCGCGACCGCGAGGGCAAGATGAGGCTCTACCGTCCGATGAGGGTGAAAATATACCGCGAGGCGGCGGACATGATCAGGGAAATCTTCCCTCAGACAGGGATAGAGCTGAGCCAGGAGGACCGGACCGTGTGGGAAGACGCCGGCCTCGAGCCGCCCGTCGTATGCTGACCACCTGTCATTTTTCTACAGGAGAAGGCATCCCGTCAAATCCGAGCATCTTCCCGTCGAGATGGGAAACGTCCCCGAGCAGCCGCAGGCGAGGCCTGAAATCTATCATCACTGTCGTCAGAGATGTGTTCGGCAGGGAGAACGACCAGATGTCATCGGGGGACATGCCGAGGATGTGCGTCAGCCAGGCGCATATGATCCCGCCGTGCGAGACGATGAGTATGTCGCCCTCCGAAGACTCGATGATCCCGTCGACCGTGCGGCTGGCCCTCTCGTGGAATTCCATGAAGGGCTCGGCACCCTCGATGGCGACCTTCGACGGGCTGCGGAACCACAGTTCGAGCTCCCCGGGGTATCTCTCCTTGATTTCGCTGACGAGCAGCCCCTCCCACTCGCCGAACGAGATCTCGCGGAGCTCATCGATGAACTCGATCGGGTAGTCGTCGCCGAGGGCGATTCGGGCAGTTTCTTCGGCTCGCTCCGCGCTGCTGCAGTATACCCGCGAGAATTCCATCGAACGCAGCCGTTCACCCAGCAGCCCGGCCTGCGCCCTTCCCAGTTCGCTCAGGTGGACTTCGCCATGGTTTCCCTGTACCCTGCGAACGCTGTTCCACGTCGATTCTCCGTGCCTTACAAGGTCTATTCTCCTGATGCCGTCGCTCATGCTCCTCCTCACTGTGAGAGCCTGAACCTACCAGACGCAGCGATTTATCTCAAGATGCCTTGCGGTAACCGGAACTTTTTCTTACTCTTAGCCTACCTGATATATACAGTTTCATGACAGGATCATGCGGATGCGAAGAACCATGCTGAAAAGTCTGATTATAATCCTCGTTCTGGCCACGACGGCGACGTCGTGCACCTCGGCGCCGGAGTTCGAGTTCCTCTCGAGGGACCTCTTCGAGGGACCGGCGCGGGACGCGGCCTTCTTCGACTGGGGGGGGACGATAACAAGAGCCAGAGGAGTGATCCTGGCGGCCGGAGGCGCGGTCATGGTGATCCCCGACGGGACCCCGCCCGAAGAGGGAATCCTGGTACTACTCGGCGGTGAGCCGATGGACATCGAGATCATCGGATATACAGCCTGGATCGCGACAAGCGGCCTCGGCCTGGTGGCTGTCGATCTCCTCGATCCAACCAGCCCCAGGGAATGGACAGCGTACGAGATTGAGGACGCCCGCTCATGCGCGGCGGTGGGACGTTTCCTCCTCGTCGGCGGCGAAAGATCCGGGCTTTATCTTTTCGATGCAGGCAACATTCCATATCAGGGATCACCCGCTCTCATCTCACACCTCGAAAACACCGCGCCGGGCGCATCCCTGGCCTCAGCCGGAGCCCTTGTTGCTGTTGTCTCCGAAAGCACGGTAATCCTGACGCGTGTGAATTCTAGCACCAGAACGATAGATGAGCTCTCGAGATTCGAAGCGCCTTCGAAGATCGCAGCGGTTGAAATGAAGCGATCTATTCTCCACCTGCTCTCCCCGGAAGGTGTGGTTCACAGGTATGATGTAGACGATTCGCGCCGGCCCGAACCTCTTTCTCCTCTTCCGGAGAAGAACATCAGCGATATATGCGATGGGCCGGAAGGCGGCCTCGCGCTTCTCGAAACCGGCCTCATAGTGCCGTTCCCGATCCCCCGTGTGAATCGATTCTCGGGCGAGTCTGGTCCATCCGGCTCTCGATACTCAGAGCCTCTCCCTTCCGATCCGCGATACTCCCTGATGCGCCTTGATGGGATAACGAGGTCTCCGAGCTTCCCCGGCACTTCGATCAGGTGCAGCGGGGACAGGCTGATCACATTCGGGCCGGTGATTGGATTCTGTTTCTACAGGCTCGACAAGGAATACACGAGGGCTGAGGGCAAGATCCCCACCAGGGGCTTCGCGATCGAACTGGTCGTCAATGGAGAATACATATATCTGGCAAACGGCAGGGACGGATTGAGGATCGGCCGCGTGACCGCTAACGGATCTGTCGAATGGACCGGCCACGTCCAGACAGAGATGGCCAGGGACGTCGCGATAGAGGGCGACATGCTCGTCCTGGCCGACGGCATGGGCGGCGTGGAGTTCTATCGTATTACGATCCCCGACTCCCCTGCCCTTCTCTCGACTTACGAGTCGTCGTCTTACCTCTCGGCCGTCAAGCTGCGGGCGGGCAGGGCGTACCTTGCAGGCGGGTTCCGCGGAGTTGAGGTCGTCGATTTCACCGATCCGGCCAGCCCGGCACCCGTTTGGAGCGAGAAGCTCTCCGAGGTCAGGGGACTCGACGTGGACGACGGCTTTCTCTACGTCGCCGACGGATTCAGCGGATTCAGGATCTACTCCCTCGC
The DNA here is from genome assembly GCA_030613345.1 of Candidatus Krumholzibacteriota bacterium. GTDB lineage: Bacteria > Krumholzibacteriota > Krumholzibacteriia > Krumholzibacteriales > Krumholzibacteriaceae > JAUWCL01. Next base: position 11,999 of record JAUWMD010000010.1, on the reverse strand, counting down.
CGCAGATGTTCCGGAGCTGGTATCTAGCATGGATACTCCGGGCTGGGTCAGCGACCTGTCCGTCTCAGGCGATATCCTCCATGTCGCTGACGGCCAGAGAGGCTTCATGACGGTCGATATCAATGACCGCTCCGCCCCGAAGAAGCTCGGCCGCATCGAGACAGGGGCGATCGCGAGGGCGATCCACACTCGCGGTAACGTCGTATTCGTCGCCACGCAGACGCTCGGTATCACCGCGATCGACGTCTCGAATCCACGGAGACCGGAAGTCGCGGCAAGGTATATGACGGTGGATGACGCCAGAGGGGTCTTCGCCGACGACAGGTTCGTTTATCTGGCGAGCGCCTCGGGAGGGCTGTATATTTTCAGGTACGAAAAATAATCTGCTTCAGGAAGGAAATAGATAACGATGAGAACCTCCCCGATCTTCAGGACAGCTGTACTGATAATGCTCCTCGCCGCAGCCGCCGCGGCGCCGTCTCTGGCCCAGCTCTTCTTGCAGTCGGGCAACCTCGTAGACACGGACGGATACGCATCGCTGACCGTCTTTCATCCCGGCTCGACCGGATTCATAGCGATCAAGGCCGCGATCAAGGACGATTGGCACATAAACTCCGACTCCCCCCTCGACAAGTACCTCATCCCGACCACACTGGCCGTCTCCACTCCGGAGGGCATCATTGTAAAAAGCATTCTCTACCCCGTGCCCGAGATGCTCAAGCTGGAGATCAGCGACCGGAAAATGCCTCTCTATCACGGAACGGTCAACTTCGGCGCAATCATCGAATGCTCCGGGGATATCGAGCCGGGCGAGTACACGATCAGGGCTGCGCTCAAGTACCAGGGATGCAACAACATGACCTGCCTCGAGCCGGCCACCGCGATCGAGGAGATCACGGTGAAGATCGGTACGATGGAGGAACTCGGGGAGATGGCGCACGACGAGATCTTTCTCTCCCCGCCGTTCGTCGACGGCAGGGGCACGCCGGTCACCGCCGGGACCGAAGAGGGCGACAACGGCTTCGGCGACCTGCTCGAGGAACACGGATTGATCCTGGCGTTCATATTCATATATCTCGGGGGTCTGGCGCTGAACCTCACGCCATGCGTCTATCCCCTCATACCGATTACAGTGAGCTACTTCGGCGGCCAGGCGGGCGGAAAAACTTCGCGCACATTCGTACTCACCCTCTTCTACGTCCTCGGGATGTCGATCACCTACAGCGTTCTCGGAACGATCGCCGCCACGACGGGAGGCCTGTTCGGCTCGGCGCTGCAGAACCCGTGGTTCATTATGTTCATCGCCGCCGTCCTGGTGGGACTGGCAACATCCATGTTTGGCCTCTGGGAATTTCGGATACCGACCTTCCTCTCGCACAGGACGGGACAGGCGAAGCAGGGACGCTGGGGAGCCCTGATGATGGGACTCACCGTTGGCATCGTCGCCGCACCCTGCATCGGCCCCTTCGTCCTCGGCCTTCTCACTTACGTCGGCGAGACGGGCAAGCCGGCTCTCGGATTCCTCATGTTTTTCACGCTCGCCTGGGGCATGGGCACGCCGTTCATCGTACTCGGCACGATCTCGGGCAGCATCTCGAAACTCCCCCAGTCGGGGTACTGGATGGTGTGGGTAAAGAAGATATTCGGGTTCATCCTCCTGATGATGGCCCTCTACTTCGCCAGGCACATCCTCGGTTCTACCGTAACCAATATCGGCTACGTGATCATAGCCCTCATCGCCGGGCTGACACTCTGGCCGTTCGACCACACACCCCAGAAGGGCAGGGGATTCACAATCCTCAAGGCAATCGTCGGCGCGGCCTGGCTGATAGCCGCCGTTGCCATACTCGCAATGCCGGGCGGCCCGTTAAGGGCGGCACTCGAGCATGAAGGCATCGAGTGGGAGCCGTTCAGCGAGTAGCGTATTGCAGGGGCTAAGGGCGAGGGCAGGCCGGTCATGATCGATTTCTCCGCCGACTGGTGCATCCCGTGCCGCGAGCTCGACCACAAGACCTTCACCAACGAAGCCGTAATGGAGTACGCGGAGAGCTTCGTCAGGCTGAAAATGGACCTTACCACGATAGACAGCGAGAAGAGACGCATAAAAAGGGACTTCGGAGTAAGGGGAGTGCCCACTATAATATTCCTCGACACTTCGGGCGAGGAAAAGGCCGGAGCCAGGGTCACCGGATTCATGGAACCGGACAGATTCCTCGAGCGGATGAAGGGCGTCTACAAGGAAGAATGATCGAGACAGAACGCATCGGAAAGCTTATAAACCGGGTCAAGGTGCTGGAGGGATAGAGGCTTGGGTAACCTGAAAAGACTCCTGATCCTCTCGATATGGAACGATCCGTGGTCGCTCGGCGAAGGGAGCGGCGTCCCGGACGAGAGACATTTTATACGCACGTTCAGGGACGCCGGCGTCGAGTTGCATTTTCTCATACCTGAATCAGCCGGCGGCTCTCCGCGGCGGGAGGAACCGGGCGTCCACTTACATACCTACGGAAACCTCTTCCATAAGGCGCGCATACTCCCCTCTCCGGTCAGAAGGCTCTCGATCCCGTATCTATACACCTGCTCCGTCTACGGAGACGTCCGCCGCACCGTCGAGCTGGTGAAGCCCGACGTCCTGCTCGGTTTCTCACACTACGCGATCGAGCCGATCAGCAGGATCGGCAGGCAGAAGGGAATACCTACAGCTGTCAAGCTGTTCGGCGTGATGTTCCTTGCCAGGGAGGATCTCACCGGATTTCAGCGCTGGTGGTTCAACTTCGACCAGAAAAAGGCACTCAAGCACCCCCTCGACAGGTATATCGTGATGAACGACGGCACGATGGGCGACCGGGCTCTTGCCGCGTGCGGCATCCCCGCCGAAAAGATCGAGTTTCTCCCCAACGGGATGACCATGGAATGGGCCGATATCGAAATCGCCGTCCCCCGCGAGCGCGTCGAATTCGGCCTGCCTGTCGACAGGACCCTCATCGTAACGGTATCTCGCCTGACAAAGCTCAAGCGAGTCGATCTCCTCATCGAGGCCGTCTCGAGGATGAGCGACGAGGCAAAGGACCGGGCGGCTCTCGTCATCACCGGCGACGGGACGGAGAGACAGGGCCTCGAGGAGATGTCCCGGGCGCTCGGAATCGGCGGGATGACGCATTTCACCGGCGCAGTACCCTACGATTCGATGCCGAGGCTGCTGAAATCCTGCGATATCTTTGCCGCCACGAGCGAGCTGACAAATATGTCGATGCCTCCGTGCGAGGCGATGATCTGCGGGCTTCCCGTCGCCGCCTTCGATGTTGCGGGAACCTCCGAGGGCATCCGCGACGACGAGACCGGCCTGCTCGTCGAGAACGGCGACATACGGGCAATGGCTTCCGCCCTCGACATGCTTGTACTCGATCCCGTACTGAGAGACAAGCTCGGAAGGGGCGCCGCCGCGTACGCCGCAGAGAATTTCATGTCGTGGGACCGTCGAACGACCAGGGAGCTCAGGATCCTCGAGAAACTCGCCTCGGAAAGCAACCCCGGATAGAAAAACGCCACGGGTCCACATGAGGTTTTGTGAATCCGTGGCGACTCAGAAATATGAGTATCACAGGAGCGAGTTGCCCTGAGGGCCCGGACTTTGTACCGCCTCACCTACGGGGCGGTACGACAACATTTTAATCCCTCGGGCTTTTCCTCGACCCGCTAAAATTCTATCCCGGTTTCAGCATCTGTCAAGGCCTGCAGGGAGATAATATTCATAATTACAGAGGCAACGATGCCTACACACGAAGCGACACTAACGATTGACCGTGAAAGAATCGTTGATGTATTGTATCAATAACGATCCACCGTGAATTCAAGATTGCTCCGTCACGGTTCTACAAGCGCTAAAGGCATAGGCACCGATGAGACCAGCCGATTCCAGAGTAACGTTCCCTGTTCTTCTGATCGTTTCCTGCACGATCCTGTTTTCCACACCCTCCTCCTCCCAGCCAGCCATGGAAGAGAGGTCACACTGGGGAATCGCCAGAGTCCAGGGGATGATGACCCTGCCGGTGGGCAACGACCACGCCGAGATCTGGAACGACTGCGGCGACAGCTGGTTCGATTTCCTCAACTTCTACGCATCGATCAATATCAACACATCGGGAGGGATCCTCGGCAGCTTCGAATATGTGCTGTCGCGGAGATACGGGATCGAGCTCAGTCTGTACTACTGGAAACAGATCGTCGACATCAAGTTCGAGACGGAAGACATCACAATCGAGGGGGCTCCCAACTTCATATTGCCGACCCTCGGATTCAACTACCATTTCCTGACCGACTCGAAGGCCGACCTGTACCTCGGCGCCTTCGTCACCCTGGGCGTGATGGCAACCGGTATGGGTACCACCATAGAGGTTACCAAGGATTTCGCCCTGGGCCTCAATTTCGGGATCGACTACTACGTCTCCGGATCGTGGAGCATCGGCGGGACCATCAAGTATCTCGACTTCGGACAGATGGACTTCTCTCTCCTGCCCACTGGGATCGACGGCATCATATGCGACAACGGACTGTTCGGTATCGGGGACATGAACACGATCTCACTCACATGCGGGGCCGGTTACAGGTTCTGAGAGCAAAGGAGCATGTTTTGAAGTACGGGCAACTGATTATCGCGGTCGTTCTGCTGACAGTGGTATCCATCACTCCTGCATACGCCGGGAAGATGTCCTTCGGCGTAAAGGCCGGACTCAACATGTCGAACGTATCCGGGACCCCGGAGGGCTGGGATGATTCAATAGAGTGGAAGGCTGGAATCACCGGGGGAGCGTTCCTCAACTACGCCATCAACAAAAACTTCAGCCTCCAGCCCGAGATCCTTTACACGCAGAAGGGATTCGGGAGCAAGCTATTCGATGATATCGATATCTTGGAAATCGACCTTACGTTGAGCCTCGATTACTTCGAGCTGCCCGTGCTCGCGAAATACGCATTCTCCGCCGACAAGAAATTCAGGCCGACGCTCTTTGCCGGGCCGAGTTTCGCCTACTGTTTCGGTTCCGAGCTGGCCGTCTCGTGGTGGCTATTCTCGGGGGATGTCGACTTCTCGTCGCTGACACACGTGACCGATTTCGGAATCGTACTCGGAGGCGGGTTCGACTACGTCCTCAGCGGGGGAATCCTCGTATTCGACGCGAGGTTTACATACGGATTCACAAAGGTCATATTGAGCGGTGATTTCGAGATCAACGGCGACACCAGGACAATCGCCGAGGATGACTTCAAGAACTACGGACTCTCCTTCATGCTCGGATATGTCTTCTAGGAAGGCAGTTATTCCTCTTTCATCTTGATCCCTATCACGAGCTTCTCGAGGCCTATCTTCTTCGCGATATCCATCACCCTGATGACGGTGCCGTGCTGCACCGCCTTGTCGGCGTTGAGCACGAGCGTCCTGTCCTCGATATCGGAGAGGGCGGCAAGCATCGTTTCCTCGAGGTCGTCGAGCGCAACGGGCTGACCGTTGAATATGACCTGCTCGTCCGAGCTTATATAGAGCACCAGTTTCTCCACCCTCGCCACTTCGGCGCTTTCGGCGGACGGGAGCTCGAGCTTCATGCCAGGTTGATCGAGGAAGGTCGAAGTGACCATGAAGAAGATAAGCAGCAGGAACATCACGTCGATCAGTGACGTGATGTTTATCATGACCCGGCGCTTCTTCTTCGGGTTAAACTCCACTGCCTGTCTCCTCCCGACACTCGGTCATGAGCCGGATACTGTGCAGAAGCGCGGCCGTATACTTCTCGATGTCCATGACGATACCCTCGGCCTTGCTCGTGAAGAAATTGTAGGCGATGAGTGCGGGTATTCCGATAGTCAGGCCTGTCACGGTCGTTATCAATGCCTCGGATATCCCTTGGGAGAGAACATTCGCCTGCCCCAGACCCTGCTGGGAGATCACGTTGAAAACCTTGATCATGCCGAGGACCGTACCCATCAGCCCCAGAAGGGGAGCGACGCCTGCAACCGTCTCCAGCCCGACGAGCCCTCTCTCGAGTGTCCTTACCTCCTGTCTTCCCTGGTCGATGATGAATTCCTTCAGCTCTTCCCTGTTCAGATCCTGGTTCCGGAACGCGGGAAGCATAACGTTGGCGAACGTCCCCGGATGTGTCTCACAGATGCTTTCAGCGACCCTGATATCCTCGGGGCACTTGATCCTTTCGACTGCAGTGACGATCTCGGGGATGATTATCTTCTTCGCCCTGAGGCTGATCGCCCTCTCGATCACGATCGCGAGGGTGAATATCGAACCGAGAAGCAGGGGTATCATCACAATACCCCCCTTTTGCAGTTCAGAAATGATTTCCGTCATACGGCCGCTCTCCTCCCTGGGTCAGCGTCTCGTGTAGTAGAAGAATGTCCATCTCAATTCCAGGTACTCTTCGGGGAAATTATCAGGCAACGGGCGGAATGGCGATGATTTTTCCACCGCCGTCACACTCGTCTCCATCAGTGTCTTGTGTCCATTGTACTCGATAACGGAAAGGTCGGTCATCGACCCATCCGGCCACACCCTGAAAAACAGGGTCGTCTCCCCGCTGATACCCCCCATGTATGTGAATATCGCAGGCGGAAAGATGTTCGATTTGAGCTTCCTCTTCATTTGGAAGATGTAGGAGGCGTAATCCCATTCGTACGTGTTGAGCGATATACTTCCCTTGGCATCGGCGCCGGTCAGTCTCTGCTCATAATCGAGATCGTCGGTGAAACGGCGCTGCGGCGAAGGCGGCCCGACCTGCGGCTGCCGCATGGAAGATTTGCCGTCTCTCACGTCCTGGGCCCGCCGCCGCTGCGAATCGAAATACGAACCCGCCCAATCGAGTATCGGGTTCCACGGCTCCGATTCGGCGTCATCCTCCTGCTGATCCTGCTGATCCTCGGCCCGGGCCTGCTCGACCCCTCCGGCATCGGGATCGCCGGCGAAGACCCGGTGGGGCACCTCGCCGTCGCTGTATGCCTCTCCCTCTTCCAGGTCTCCTTCATGCTCGTCCCTTGCGAGGGCGTTCTTGTCCGAGACGAGGTGCGCGTTATCCGGCTCCTGCCGGATGGCGTCGTCCGGAGTCTCAACCAGCTCGAAGATGAGCGGGGCTGAGGCTGCGGTTTCGGACTCGCTCTTGTCTGGGAAAAGGTCTATCCGGGACATGGGGCGCCATATCAGAAGCAGCAGCAGATGCAGGAGTACTGACGCAAAGATCGCAATCCGTTGTGTACGTGTCTTGAACAGTTCGATAACCTCGTGAAAACACTATAACTGTACCACGTCATAATATAAATATATCGTCGGACTATATCACTATTAAGTTACAACGGTTCTCGATGTTCCAATTATCTAGAAGAGACCGATGCTCAGGCCGATAGCCGGGCCGACCACGGTGACAGTCTGGGTCACATCGTCGTCGGTGCGCCTGTACTTGAACTGCCTGTACCCGGCGCTGAGCATCAGCCGGTTTGTAAGGCGGAACAGGGCGGCGAACTCCGCGTCCCACAGATAGTCGGAGGCGTTTCCGATCCCGAAGCCACCGCCTGTACCCCTCACGAGGAATCCGACCTTCGGCGTGACGGGAAAATGCATGTGCAGGCCGAGGACCGGATCCCACCATGTCTGAGCCTCTTTGCCGGTATCTACTACCGGGTCGTTCCCCGGAAGGATCGGCCGGGTCGTGATCGTGTAATTGATCGTGTTGTCCCAGTATCTGACTCCGGCTGATACCCAGATTCCCATTCCTCTATCCTGCGCCGGGGTTCTCGAGTCGTAGACCTTCCCCCCCAGCTTCATGTCGAGGATGTGCTGGTTGATCTTCAGGTCGACGTTCGTAAGAAGGATGTCCGACTCAGTCTGCATGTCGGCGTAGGTCCAGTCGGCTACGAATACTGCCCAACGCCACCTTGCGTACAGCCTGCATTGGAAGCCGAGGTTTGTTATCGAGGCAAGGTCGTTGAATGATGAGCGCAGCTGCTGACCTGCCACATCGGTGCTCTGGGCGGCAAACAACGCGTACGGAGTGATCGCCAGCCCCCATTCGTCCTGGAATGTCGAATCGGCCGCTTCATCCAGCTCGAGCGGGTCCTGCGCAAGTGCTGCGCCCGGCATAAGTATCGCCATAAAAACGAGCAATATAACGCCTCTGTGAAGATTAACCTTTCCCATTTATACTACTCTCCTTCAGCCAGGAACCCCGGATTGATGCTTCACTCGACCTTCTGAACGGCAGGAGGAGTCCACCGGCCCTCGAGCGCTTCCTGCTCAGGCCCGTACAGACGCAGGACCATGTAGAAGGACCCGCCGGGCGCAGGCAGCCAGTTTGATTCCTTTTCCTTTCCCGGGGACTCCTTCCGGATATGGAAGATTATCGACCCGTCCGCTTCCTTCTCGAACCGGTCCATCATCGGCGAGTTCACCAGGTAGCGGCCAAGCGTATTATCGATGAGAAGCTGAGTCTGTCCAACGTACATCGTCAGCGACCAGAAGGCCTTCACGGGCGGGAACCCGCCTTCCGGGAAGGTCAACGTATAATCATGCTTCGATGCATCCAGCTTCTCTCCGTCGCCATCGATAAGATAGGCAGGGTAGATCGCCTCTGCGCCGGAGTTGCCATACAGTCCCATATGTGCCGCCGCGGCCCTCATCAGGTAGAAATCGGGCAGATCGAAATTTTTCGCGGCGCTTTCTTTCAGGAACTCCCGGGTCCCGAATATCCTGGCGCTGAAAAGCGGATCGCCACTCTCCCGGGCTATAAATTCCTCTATCGATTCGAATCCTTCCTTCACTCCATCTTCCAGGGCTTTCTTTATCTCCGGCGAGAACCGGGAAATATCGAATTTTTCGCCTGTGCCGAGACCGATCCTGGCAAAACGTTTAAACAGTTCCTTCTCTTCGGGAACGGGATCGACCAGTGACAGCATGAAATCGATGTATTCGAATGCTCCGGCATTGAACTGCTCCCCTTCTTTCCATTCGGGAAACTCAACCGCAGGCGCGGCTGGAGGGGCATCCTCGCCGAGGTATGAACTGAGAGTCCGCAGACCGTAGCTGTCCTGGATATTCTTTACATTATCGATATCTTCGGGGCCGAAGAGCTGGGTACGCACAACGCAGAAGAAGATATCCGTCTCGCAATATATGACATCCTTTATCCCTGCAGGTTTTTCTCCCTTCCAGTCCGGTCCCGCGACAATGAATTCCCCGGCGCCGTTACCGGTCGTCAACATGCCTGTATAGCTGAAGTTGTGTGTGTACAGATCTATCAGCTGGAAATGATAGAAACGTTCGGGCTCCATCCCGGGAACCGATATAACTACCGGCTCGCTCCTGAGATCGACCCAGAACATGCAGTAGGGAGTATCGGAGTTCGGCGTTACGACGACCTTGTCTGCGGGAGTGTAGACTCTTGCTTCGCAGTCGAGATGATTGAAGGGGGCCTTGTATCCGGGGGACTCCTTGTCCACGCTTGACATGTACATAGTCTTGTAATTTACAACCATGGGGAAGCCGTAGACATACGCTTCCAGCGCGATGGCCTTCGCCTCAGCGGGTGTGAGGTCCTTCCCGCTGTCTTCTGTGGTATTCTGCGCCGGCTTGTCCGCCGCAGGCTGGCAGGCGAGCGTCACCGACAGCACGATAATCGTCAAGAGCAATCCGAGTTTCTTCATGGCTCTCTCCTTTCAGATGTAGCTTGCACATATACTCAACCTTTGGAACCGCCTGGCATGGGCAGAAAGAACTGCATCTGAACACGGAGCTGCCAGTCCGGACCGAAGTCCGGTTTGACAACATTTGCATAGGCACCCACCTGCGTATTGACGGGAAGTTTTCCAATCATGGCGACTTTGCCTACCCCCCCACCCACCGGTACGATCCACCTCTGCCCTGAGTCGGCTTTCCAGTCGACCGTGATAATCGGAGCGCTGTTCACATACCATCCGTTACCAAGCTGGTAGACCAGAAAAAGATTGATGAACCCCTTATTCACATCTTCCCGGTCCGACTTTCCCGCGAACGACCAGACATTGTTCGCCAGCACTCCCAAGGTCCACTTTCCGGGCTGGGCAAGAGCAAGAATAGATGGTCCCAGGCTCCACTTCTCCGATCCCCGCTTGGACCCGCCTGTGGGCATTTCAAACGCCGCACCGACGCCCCATATCAATCCGGTCGTTGGCGGTGTATAGTATGCCGTGAACAGAATATCGCTCAGGCCCCACGAGTACCTGCCGCTCTCCGCCGTGAAATCCGGAATCCAGACAACCGGCACTATTGTCCGGGTAATGATCCTGCCATCGGCAAACGGAACCACCGGCTGAATGTTGAGTATGTTCATGGTCCTGTCGTAGCGTCCCAGACCGAAATTCGAGTTATTCTGGAGTGGAAGACTTATCAGATCGGCAAGCGGGTTCGCCGCCTGCTTTGAGATCTCATCAACGTTGCGTTTGGATTCCTGACCCACCGCCGGACCGGCGAACGTCAACGCCAGTGCAGCTAAAACAAAAAGACTAAACCGCTGTAACATTGTCATCACCCTTTCGTAGCTAGATATAATTCACTCATCGGTACATTTCTGTCTCGCGAAATGCTAACATCCCAACGGGATAAATCACAATATATTTCAGTGTGAGCAATGGGATAATGCACTGACGAAATTTGAGCTCTGCTTTCAGGAAAACTCCGATTACTACTACGCACTCTACCAGGTCGGGAAGACAAACCTTATCGGTGAAATCGATCTCGCGCGGGCGGAAGCGGCCTTCAACGAATACATCGGCGCGAGAATCAGAGGATTCTGGCCGAGCCGGGTGGACGCCTGGTGGCAGATCGCCATGGTATATGAGGCGCAGGGAGAGCGGAAGAAGGCAAAGGCAGCCCTGAAGGAAGCAAAGAAGATCGATCCCGAACACAAGGAAGCGAAAAAGCTGTACAAGAAACTCAAACGTCGATAAAACCTGTCAGCCGACGGTTTACCTTTCGACAGATTTACGGATCGCTCTCAGTTCCTCGAGCATCTTGTTCATAACGTCGCCCGTAATCTCTCCGGATCCGGCGTCGTCCTCCTCAGCAGTCGTCGGCGACATGGCACCCCTGAATGCATGGAGCTTCTTCACAACATCGTCGTAGACCGCCTGGAAGTCTTCGAGCCCGACGAGACTCTGCTCCGCGCCGGTGGTACCGCTCATACCCGCTGTCTGGATGTTGAGTGTGCCGATGTCGAACATGAATCTGTCGAGGATCCCCCTCTTGATCGAGATATTCGTAACGGCCCTGTACGGCACGTGCTTTATCGATTTGGTGACTATCCCAACTCGGACGATCACCTCGTCGTCCTGGATCTCGTAGCTGAGGCTCCTGTAGTAAAACACTGACAGAATCATGGCGGAGATCCAGAAGAGGGAGGCGACGAGTGCGGCATAGATCGTGATCTCTATGGTCACTTCCAGCCCCTCGTCTATCCCTACGAGCAGCCCGAACAGATAGCCCACGAGCACAACCAGAAGGGCTATTATCGTGAAACTGACCCACTGCTTTCTCAGATAACTCTTACTCGGCCTGATATGCAATGTCTGCATCATTACCTCCCCTATGTTCATTATCCTGATCGTGATTCTCGCAGTAAATACATTCGATTGCTAGGATTTATTCGAAATACATTTTGATTGACTGGTATCGGATCAGGCGTAATAATCGTTCTGGATTTCAACTGTTACAGGAGGTCGATCGTATGCATAGATTTATCCCGGTCTTCTTTGCTCTAATGCTGTTTTCTGGCGCCCTGTTCGCCCAGCAGCCCGACAGCACATCATCTGATGCGCCGGAAACACCGCCAGCTGCATATCAGGCCTCGGAGACGCCGCCGCCCGCAAAATCCAGCTCCGGCGGACCGAGCAAGATCTATTACGGAGGCACCCTCGGCTTCAGCTTCGGCGACTACACGCGCTTCAGCATTGCGCCCCTGGGCGGATACAGGCTCACG
>JAUWMD010000266.1 GCA_030613345.1 Candidatus Krumholzibacteriota bacterium | reverse complement strand
TCGAGCGGCGGGAGGACGGTCGCGAACCTCCTCGCCAGCATCGTCTTTCCCGAGCCGGGCGGCCCGACCATCATCGTGTGATGCCCGCCGGCAGCAGCGATCTGCAGGGCTCTGATCGCCGACTGGTGTCCCGTCACCTGTGCGAAATCGAGACCGTCCCCCCTGAACGGGGCTTCGGGAGGCACGGCCGGACGGGGCGGCGCGGGTCCGCCTGACAGGTAAGCGAGGACCTCCATCATATCAGCGCACGGTACGATCTCGATGCCGCCCGCCACCGAGGCCTCGGAACCGTTCCCTTCGGGGATCACGACCGCGCCGTACCCCGCACCCTTCGCGTGGCATATTATCGGCAGAACGCCACGCACCGGCTTGAGCCTGCCATCGAGGGCAAGTTCGCCGATGAGCAGGACGTTGTCCGGCGGCGGGAAAACGGTCTGGCCGCTCGCCCGGAGTATCCCTACGGCAATGGGAAGGTCGAACGAGCTTCCTTCCTTCCTGATATCCGCCGGAGCGAGATTCACCGTGAGCCTGCTCCCAGGTATTCTGAAGCCGTTGTTGCGGAGGGCGGCGCTCACCCTCTCGCGGCTCTCCCTGACCGCCGCGTCGGGCATACCCACTATGGTAAATGTCGGAAGTCCCCTCGTTATGTCGATCTCGACGCTTACGCCGTACCCGTCGATCCCCATCACCGCGCCGGAATATATCTCGGCGATCATCACATCCTCCCATCTCCCCCACCACGACCGCCTCGACCGGTATCTACCAGTCGACGATCTCTGATATGTGCTTACCCGGTCTCTTCTTCCCTTCTCTTCTTGTCAGAACGGCTGCCGCAGCCACCGGCAAGGCTATCGTCGCGTCGCAGAGAACGCTCACCATCCTCGCGTCGACCGCGATCTTGCCCCACGATACGGCCTCCTCGAAGGTGCATCCGCTGAGGCCTCCCCAGTTGGGAGCGTCCACGACAAACTGGATCGCGTACTTGTGACCGGAAAGCATCCGGCCGTTGACTATATTGGTCACTTCTGTCTGCTGGATGAAATTCTTCGGCGTCCCTCCGCCGACGTAGATGACCATCGAAGGCTTCTTCGCCGCCAGGGTCGCCGTTTCCTCGACATCCCCGATCACGTCAAAGATGAACTTTTTTTCTCTCTCGGCAAGACCTATCCCGATCGACGAATCACCGATCGCGGGGCAGTATACCGGTACGCCCTTCTTTGCGGCGGTCGAAAGGATGCCCTGCTCCCCTTTCGAGTTCCTTCCCGCCTCATCGCCGAGGAGCTTGAGGAACTCACGCGTTGTATACGGCCTGTCCTCGAGATTATCGCTCGCCCATTTTCCAATCCGCCTGTCGATGTCGAAGAATATATCCTCGTCGGCGTATGTGTCATAAATCCTGTCGATCTTAGCGTCTCTCAGCTCTGCGTCATCGACCCCCGTCGATCCTATGTGATGAAAGTGTCCTGCCGTCTCGAAATAGTCGTGGTAGAGATTCGCGCCGGTAGAGACGATGACGTCGACGAACTCCTCATCTATCAGGGTCGAGACGAGCCTTCTCATACCGGCAGGAACCATCGCGCCGGCAAGTCCGAGCCACACGATGATATCATCGTCCAGAGCCTCGGCCCATATCTTCGCTGCCGTGGCCAGCTGCCTTCCCTGGAAGCTGCACCCCTCGAGTCCCTCGAGCAGCCGGTCGCACGACATTCCCGGCTCGATCCTTATCGGCCTCGTGGGATCCTTCAGGAACTTGTCTTTCATCATCTTCCTTTCCCGGCTACGACGCGTGTCAGCGCCTCGTATATCGCCTTCGCGGCCGCGAAGCTCGATGCCGTGTCCGATTCATCCGGACAGAGCTCGACAGCGTCCATGCCGACAACTGTCTTCGAGGCGAATATATGATCGAATATGTGGAGAAGCTCATCCCAAGTCAGGCCTCCCGGCTCCGGTGTGCCGACGGCCCTGATCAGCGACGGATCGACCGCATCGAAATCGAGTGAGAGGTATACCCTTCCAGGCAGATCGCCGATCGCACGCGCCGCTTCATCGTTCCATCTTTCGAAGATCTTCACGCGATCACTGCTGCCGAGAAAATCCACCTCCCCGCGGGAGACGCTGCGGATCCCGATCCCGACCATATTTCCGAAGGGAAGGGAATTCCTTGCCGCACATGCGTGGCTTCGGGGATTACCGAGATACTCCTCCCGCAGGTCGGCATGAGCGTCGAGCCAGACGATTCCGATTTCTCCGTATTTCATCTCCTCCAGGATGACCGGAGTAATCGAATGCTCCCCGCCTATGAAACAGTGGAACCCGCCTGCAATCGCCTCCCTCTCCCGCCTCAGAAACCCGGCAAGCTCTTCGAGCGTGCGTGCTCCGGTATCGACTGTCGCGATGCCCGCGCCCTCCAGATCGACGCCGGTCCCGAAATTGTACAACTCGATCTGCCTCGATGCTTTCAGTATCGATGCCGGTGCTTCGGCCGTCCCTGTCATATACGAGGTGCTTTCCTCGACCGGAACGGTGAGCACGAATACGCTCTTCCGCTCTGCCGCTGCTTCCGTACCGAGAAAACCCTGCGTTGTCTTCATATCCCCTCACTCGTAACTGCAGAATACAGCCGCCGAGACAACCGTCGTCCACAATCCGACCCTGCCGCGCGCGGTCTGCGTGATATTGGTAGTACGGACTATATGCCCGCCGATCTTGAACTGCTGCTTTCTCTCGTCCCATGCCGTGTCGAGATCGATGTCGATTCCCAAGGTGGATGCAAGCATCGAAGCGGCGAGATCCTCGGCATAATCGCCGAGTTGCTTCTGCTTGATCCCGTAGTCGTGATGCTCGGATATATATCCGTAACGCTGCCTGTCCTTCGGGATGGCAATACCGATCGATGTCCCTATATGCCTGTTCGGCTCGTTCGAATCATTTCTGCTCAGGACGCAATGGACGATCTGTCCCGGGGTGAGAAGATCGGTTCCCTTCGATCTCGGTACAAGAATGCATCCCGGCGGAAAAATACTGGAGACCTGAACGATGTTGAGCTGCTCTATCCCCGCGCTTCTCAGGGCAAGCTCGAAACTCGTCAGTTTTTCCCTGTGACTTCCGACGCCTTTTGTGAGAAAGACCTTCGTCGGTACGATTCCAGCCAATTCGGCACCTCTTTTAGTGAAGGTTGGGTCCTGAAGCGCTGCCGGAAATGACAACTGCGTATAATCGATTACTGATCGACTGCTGCGGGAGAAATTATTTATCCGGTCCTTATCGTTGTCAATATAATAAAGCGGGAAGCCACCGTGGCTTCCCGCTCTCATCCGATTTTACTCAGATATGCGAAGACCTGCTATTTTTTCCTCTTGGCCTTGGTCTTCCTCTTGGCCTTGACCTTGGTCTTCCTCTTGGCCTTGACCTTGGTCTTCCTCTTGGCCTTGGCCTTGGTCTTCCTCTT
>JAUWMD010000121.1 GCA_030613345.1 Candidatus Krumholzibacteriota bacterium | reverse complement strand
CAGCGGTAAGCAGGAACGAAAGCCGCACGATGGCACTGGACCCCGCCAGGGAGCCGGGAAGCCGCGGCCGGTAGGCCGGTACCGATACCAGCCTGCGAGTCCGAAGACCTGCCGGCGGCCCGCGAGATCACTCGCGGATATGTGGGCCGAAGCCTTCGAGGGAGGGACCGGCCTGACAGGCAGAAGATAAGGCATATATTCTTCAGGGGATGACGCTAAGCCCGCTCTGCCGCCAGGCGAACTTTTTCTCTCATATCGAGGGACGCGACCGGGACCCGGAGGGCATGGGGCCCCGGAAGCGTCCGTGTGAGCCAAGGCCATTCGACAGATATCAGACACCGGGAATGCCTGCGGGGAGATCAGCCCATTGCCACCGCGGGATGAAAGGATGCTTATGCAGTCCACCTCTACCAGGGGAAAGAAGGAGGCCGTCCGCCAGGGACCTCCCGCGACATTCACATCGATCCGCAAGAGAGACGGGCGCTTCGTCGACTTCGACTCGGACAAGATCACGAGGGCGATCCTCAAGGCGGGCCGCGCCTCTGGAGAGTTCTCCGGAGACATCGCCCGCAAACTGACCATCCGCGTGCTCGGCCTTACCCAGGCGATAGCCCAGGGAGACGTGCCGACCGTCGAAGAGATCCAGAACGTCGTTGAAGACGTGCTGCTTACCTCCCCTTTCAAGAAAACCGCGAAGGCGTACATCCTCTACCGCGACCAGCACGCGAGGATCAGGGAGATGATCAGCAAGGCCGATGTCGACCTGATCGACAATTACCTCGAGAAGCTCGACTGGAAGGTCCGCGAGAACAGCAACATGGCCTACTCCCTCCAGGGCCTGAACAACTACATCTCCAGCGAGGTAAGCAAGACGTACTGGCTCAACAAGATCTACACGGCCGAGGTCCGCGAGGCACACTCCTCGGGCGCGCTCCACATACACGACCTCGGTCTTCTGTCGGTCTACTGCGTCGGGTGGGATCTTCACGACCTCCTGCGCAGCGGCTTCAGGGGAGCGGCGGGCAAGGCGGAGAGCAATCCTGCAAAACATTTCAGCACCGCGCTCGGACAGATCGTTAACTTTTTCTATACGCTGCAGGGAGAGGCGGCCGGCGCGCAGGCATTCTCGAACTTCGATACGCTGCTCGCCCCGTTCATCCGCTACGACGGCCTCTCGCAGAGGGAAGTCAAGCAGGCCCTGCAGGCGTTCGTCTTCAACGTGAACGTCCCCACGAGGGTCGGTTTCCAGACCCCGTTCACCAACCTCACCCTCGATCTCCAGCCGCCTGCAACCCTCGCGGGCGAGCCGGTCATAATCGGCGGCAACCCGATGAAGGAGACTTACGGAGAGTTCGGCGAGGAGATGGTGATGCTCAACAGGGCGTTCCTCGAGGTACTCTCCGAGGGAGACGCCCGCGGCAGGGTGTTCACCTTCCCCATCCCGACATACAACATATCCGCCGATTTCGACTGGGACGCCCCCGGCCTCGAACGCCTCTGGGAGGTAACTGCAAAGTACGGGATCCCCTACTTCGCCAACTTCGTCAACGCCGACCTCTCACCCGACGACGCCCGGTCGATGTGCTGCAGGCTGAGGCTCGACCTCAGGGCACTCGAGAAGAGGGGCGGCGGGCTTTTCGGCGCCAACCCGCTCACCGGCTCGATCGGCGTTGTGACGATCAACATGCCCCGCATCGGGCATCTCTCCGAGACGGAGGATGAGTTCTTCGACCGCCTCGGACACCTCATGGAGATCGCGCGGACGAGCCTCGAAACGAAACGCAAGGTCCTCGAGGGATTCACGGAGAAGAACCTCTATCCCTACACGAAATACTACCTGCGCAACATGCGCGAGAGACACGGCTGCTACTGGTTCAACCACTTCTCGACGATCGGTCTTGTCGGCCTCAACGAGGCGTGCCTCAACTTCCACGGCGTGACGATCGGCGATCCGAAGGGTGCGGAGTTCGCCTGCCGGACTCTGGATTTTATGAGGGAGAAGCTCATGGTCTTCCAGGAGGAGACAGACAACTTCTACAACCTCGAGGCGACCCCCGCCGAGGGCACGGCATACCGCCTCGCGAGGATCGACCGCAAGAAGTTCCCGGGCATCAGGTGCGCGAACGACGACGAGACAGCCACCGGCGCCGAGCCGTTCTACACCAACTCGAGCCAGCTCCCCGTCGACTTCACCGACGATGTGTTCGAGATGCTCGATCTCCAGGACGAGATCCAGGCAAAGTACACCGGTGGCACTGTCATTCACGTTTTTCTCGGCGAGGCGGCTGCCGACCCCGAGGGGATAAAGAGCTTCGTGCGCAAGGTGTGCAACGATTACAAGCTCCCGTATTTCACCATCTCGCCGACCTTCTCCGTCTGCCCCGAGCACGGGTATATCCGGGGAGAGGTCGCCCGCTGTCCCGACTGCAGGCGGGAGACTGAGATCTACTCGCGCGTTGTCGGCTACCTCAGGCCCATAGACCAGTGGAACGCGGGCAAGCAGGCCGAGTTCGAGATCAGGAAGAGGTATTCTATCTGATGAGGATCGGCGGATTCCAGAAATTCAGCCTCAGTGATTTCCCCGGCCACGTGGCGGCGATCGTCTTCACGCAGGGCTGCAATTTCCGGTGCCCCTTCTGCCACAACGGCAGCCTCATCCCCGAAGCCCCGGAGGAGGGCCTTCTCATTCCCGAGGAATATGTGCTATCCTACCTCCGTTCACGTGCGGGAAAGCTTGACGGCCTGGTCGTAACCGGCGGCGAGCCCACCTTGCAGAAAGACCTTGCCGATTTTCTGCGTAAGGTCCGGGAGATCGGATACAGGATCAAGATCGACACGAATGGCAGCAGGCCGGAAGTGCTCGAGCGTCTGATATCTGAAGGTCTCGTCGATTTCGTCGCGATGGACGTGAAGGCTCCTCCCCGGTCGTACGACAGGCTGGCCGGCGTGCCGGCTCCCATCGGCGAGATCACCAGGTCGATCGACCTGCTCTCCCGCTGCGGGATAGAGCACGAGTTCAGGACGACACGGGTATCCACCCTCCTCTCCGATACCGACATGGACGGGGTGATGGGAATGATACCGGACGGGTCGAAGTTCAAGCTTCAGGCCTTCAACCCTTCGCGGGCTTTCGACAGGTCGCTGCGGGAGGCGGCCGCGGCGCGGCGCTAGACGGAACGAATATCCAGTAATAACGGAGGATTATCATGCCGATGAGCAGGAGCGAGATGTTCGATAAATGGGGGATCTTCCACAAATCGTACGACGCAACCGGCATCCTCAATGATTTCGCAAATCACATCGAGTATTCCCGTTCGAAGGACCGGTACACCGCGACGCTGAAAGACCTTTATTTTTCCCTGGCGCTGACCGCCCGCGACAGGCTAGTCGAGCAGTGGATCAAGACGCAGCAGCTCTATCACCAGAAGGATGTCAAACGAGTCTACTACCTCTCGGCCGAATACCTGATGGGCAGGGCGCTGCTCAACAACCTGATCAATCTCGACATCTACGACCAGACACTCGAGGCGATGGCGAAGATCGATCTCGATCTCGAGAAAATCATCGACCATGAGCCCGACGCCGGCCTGGGCAACGGAGGCCTCGGACGCCTGGCAGCCTGTTTCCTCGATTCGATGGCGACGCTCATGATCCCGGCCGTCGGTTACGGCATCAGGTACGAGTTCGGAATATTCGAGCAGGAAATAAGGAACATGGGGCAGCACGAATGCCCCGACGAATGGCTCAAGTACGGCAATCCCTGGGAGATCGAAAGGCCCGAGTATTCATTCATCGTCAAGTTCTACGGAAAGGTCAACGAGGATTGGGGGCCGGACGGAACGACGATACGCGAATGGACCGATACGAAGGACATCGTCGGTGTCGCCTACGACACTCCGATCGCCGGGTACGGCAATATCACGGTCAACACCCTCAGACTCTGGTCGGCACACGCAACGCGGGAGTTCAATCTCGATTTCTTCCAGAACGGTGACTACCTCAAGGCGGTCGAGCAGAAGAACCTCTCGGAGAACATCTCCAAGGTACTATACCCCAACGACAGCACCTTCGAGGGGCGCGAGCTGCGCCTGATGCAGCAGTACTTCTTCGCCTCCTGCTCGATACAGGACATCATTAGAAGGTACCTGATCGATCACAGAACATTCGACGAGTTCCCCGACAAGGCGGCGATCCAGCTCAACGACACCCATCCCTCTCTCGCGATCCCCGAGCTGATGAGGCTGCTGATCGACGATCACGCCATTAAGTGGGACAGGGCATGGGAGATCACCCGGAAAACGTGCGCCTACACGAATCACACCCTCCTTCCCGAAGCGCTAGAGGAATGGCCGGTGACGATGTTCGAAAGGCTGCTCCCGAGGCACCTGCAGATAATCCGCAGGATCGATGTGATGTTCCGGAAAAAAGTGTCGCTGAAGTATCCGGGCGATACGGACAGGCTGGCGCGAGTCTCGATCGTGACAGGCGATCCCGGAGCGAAAGTGAGGATGGCCCATCTCGCCATGGTCGGCTCTCATTCCACCAACGGCGTGGCCGCCCTTCACACGAGGCTGCTGAAGGAATTCATACTCAAGGACTTCAACGAGATCTTCCCCGAGAGAATCAACAACAAGACAAACGGGATCACGCCGAGACGATGGCTCCTTGCAGCCAATCCCGGGCTCGCATCGCTTATCACCGAAAAGATCGGCAGCGACTGGGTCACCGATCTCGGGCAGCTGCGCCGTCTCGAGGAGTTCGCCGATGACGGGGAATTCATGGAGAGATACGACGGGGTCAAGAAAGCGAACAAGGAGCGATTGGCGAAACTCGCCGTCAGACTTACCGATGTTGCCATCGACACCACGTCGATCTACGATGTCCAGATCAAACGCTTCCACGAATACAAGCGGCAGATGCTTAACATCCTCCATGTGATGTACTCCTGGCTGCGGCTCAAGGAAGACCCGGATTACAAGCCCTGCCCGAGAACTTATATATTCGCCGGCAAGGCCGCGCCCGACTACTTCATATCGAAACTCGTCATCAGCCTGGTCAACCACGTGGCCGCCATGATCAACGACGACAGTGAGACCGGCGACATTCTCAAGGTCATCTTCCTGCCGAACTACGGGGTTAGCCTCGCCGAAGCGATCATACCAGCGGCCAACGTCTCGGAGCAGATCTCGACGGCGGGTTACGAGGCGTCCGGTACGGGAAACATGAAACTGGCCCTCAACGGCGCTCTTACGGTCGGTACGCTCGACGGAGCGAACATAGAGATCATGGAAGAGGTCGGCGAGGAGAACATCTTCATATTCGGCCTGAACACTTCGGAGGCGAGAGAGCTCGCCGCCGAGTACGACGCACGTAAATTCCTCGCTGCCGACCCTATCCTGAAAAAGACGGTCGAGCTGCTTCGCAGCGGGTTCTTCTCACCACAGCAGAAGGACCTGTTCCGGCCGCTCGGCGACGCCATCCTCGGAAACGACAGGTTCCTCGTGCTGGCCGATTTCGACGCTTACCGGCAGGCGCAGGAAAGGGCCGGCAGGGAATACGTGGACCGTGATCTGTGGAACAGGAAATCGCTTCTCAACGTGGCCCGCTCGGGAAAGTTCTCATCCGACAGGACGATCCTCGAATACAACAGGGAGATCTGGCACGCCGACCGTCTCGTCATCCCCGCCGAGAAGATGAACATCACGTCGGCCGATCCCGCCTTCATCGACCGGGAGGATTGACAACGCGTCCGTACAGGACGGGGTCGGTGATTCCCTCCGTCGATATCAGCATTATATCGGATCCCGGCGCGAGCCCCAGGGATTCGAGCGCGTCCCGCGCGGCCCCGTCTCGAAGCAGCGCCGCAATGCCCGCCAGGCCGGCCGATCCAGATTCTCCCGAGACTATACCGTCGCCTGCCAGGAGCCTCATCGCTTCGAATGCGTCATCGTCGGTCACCGTGACGAAGATGTCGGCTCCGTCCCTGATCACGGGCCAGGCCAGGCTGGAGAGAGTGCCGCAGCTGAGCCCCGCCATCACCGAACGGTGCGGCCCGGGGACGGTAACGATCTCCCCCGCCCTGACCGATTCGAAGGCGCACGCGACCCCGTCCGGCTCTACGCCGACTATCACCGGCGCCCTGCCCTCCTGACCCGATCTGAAATGGCCGATCACCGCGGCGGCAAGGCTGCCTACGCCGATCTGGACTGCGACGAGACCGGGCGCCGGCCTGCCGGCCGTGGCGAGCTGCTCCTCCATCTCATCCATTATCGTGCCGTACCCGTCGACGATCCATGCCGGAATCCGCTCGTAACCGGGCCACGCGGTATCCTGGACGAGCCAGAGATCTTCACTTGCCGTGGAGGCTGCGGCCTCGACCGCGTCGTCGTAATCGCCTCCGATCACCGTAACGGACGCGCCCTCCGACTCTATGCCCTCGATCCTCGCGGGAACCGTGCCCGCCGGGACAAATACATCCGCACCGAGTCCGAGCCAGGAGGCGATCCTCGCGACGCCCCTGCCGTGGTTCCCGTCAGTCGCGGTCACGAGACCACGCGGAAGGACGTCGCGGCAGAGCCTGACCAGCCCGTCGAGGTCGTTCCATGCATCGTCCTCGAACCGTCGACGCCGCTTCAGTTCCATGTAGACGGCGAACGACGCCCCGAGGACCTTGAACGAGGGAAGCCCGAATCTGTCGGACTCGTCCTTCAGCATTACGTTTCCGCAGCCGAGCTTTTCTGTCGCCACCGCGGAGAATCTCAGCGGCGAAGGCCTGTATCCGGGCAGCTTCCGGTGGATGGAAAGAGAAGAGCCGGGCCCCCGGATCGTCTCCGGAACCCCGGCTCGTTCATTGACAAAAAATGAGCTCATCGCTATCCCGCCGTGCGGGCCGGCTTACATACTCGGAACCAAGGCCGAATCGGCGTACTCGATCTCGGCGCTCTCCCGCAGGGAAGTCATGTAAATGTTCATCTCATCCTGCTTCTTCATGTCGGCGAGATAATCGATGATGCCGTCCCTGGCGTCCTCGAATGATGTGACGTTCGACTCTTCCTTCTCTGTGACCTCGATGACATGATACCCGAACTGCGTCTCGACGACGGGGCTGATCTCGCCCGGCTCGAGGGCGAACGCGGCGTCCTCGAACGGCTTGACCATCTGTCCCCTTCCGAAGAAACCGAGGTCCCCACCCTTGCTCGCACTCGGGCAGTCCGAATTCTCCGTGGCGAGCGTTGCGATGTCTTCGCCGGCGACGAGCCTGGCGCGGAGCTCCTCGATCTTCGCTTTCTTCTGCTCGCGCACGATCTCCAAGTCTGCCTCCTCGACCTTTATCAGGATATGGGAGGTGCGGATCCTCTCGGGCGTCGAGAATCTCTGCGTGTTCGAATCGTAGAACTCTCTGGCCTCCTCTTCCGTAGGCGCAACGGTGCCGGCTGTCTTTAACCCGACCAGCTCCTCTAGCTTGAGCCCTCGTTCGACTTCCGCGCGGAACTCGTCGGGGGTCATGTTGCTCCTGTCAAGCTGGGCGGCGAATGTCTCCTCGGCGGGGAAGTTGGCCTTGATCTCTTCGTATTTCGCATCGACCTGCTCGGTCGTCACGGTGATATTCTCCCCGTCGGCGGCCTGCGTGAGAAGCGCCCTGTTCACGAGGTTGGCGACGGCCTGCTGCTTCAGCATCGG
>JAUWMD010000301.1 GCA_030613345.1 Candidatus Krumholzibacteriota bacterium | reverse complement strand
GGGGCGTCGATCACCTTATTTGCGCGTATCGAACTGTATCCGCGAGAAGCCATCTGTGAAAAACCGCCGCACAAGGAATATACTAAAAAGCTGTTCAGCCTCGATACAGGATATATCCTCGGCAACGGGGCGAACGTCCAGATCGGACTGGGCGAGACCGGCTTCGGGCTGAGGGACAGGGTCCAGTTGACGACCAACCCCCTTCTAGACATCCCAACATTGGTCAATTTCCAGCTCAAGGGGGCTCTCCTGAAGGAATCGGACAGGATGCCCGCTCTTGCTGTGCTCATCGGGTATTACAATCTCGCGGGGTCGGACATGGCCGTCGACTATATAGTCGAGCAGGCCATCGAGGACGGCAACGCTGATATGGAGTCGGGCCTCGAGGTATTCGCGGCGAACGTCACTCTGACGAAGAAGATCCTGCCGAAGGTCAGGATGCACCTCGGATACCAGTACAAATATGTCGAGGGGCATTCCGACTCGAACAAGCCGATCACCCTCGATTCGGAAGGCGATTCTGTCACTGTCGACGCGGGACTGAAGGGTCGATCGAACCACAGGTCGCTTCTCGGCGCCGTCGATTTCGACCCGCTCGATCACATCAAACTGATCGTCGAGCTCGGCTTCGATTTCACGTACAAGGAATTCAGGGGAGGCGCAGGCGTGAGGTTCGGCATCCTGCGCAGCTTCGCCCTTCAGCTCGGCGTGATATGGCCGGGCATCGATATCGATGATGGTATCAAGACCGATGTCATGCCCCATCTCTCGCTATTCTGGAGGTTTTAAAGGATGATGCTGAGCAGGCGGATAATTCTTGCGGTGCTGGCCTTCGTCCTGTTCGCGGCGGGATGCAGGACGCAGCTGATGCTGAGCAACCGCCCTGATCCGGGGAGCTTCCAGCCGTTCATTTTCGCCGGGACGTCGGGGCAGCATTTCGGAACGCTCTCTTTTGACACTCCGGCCGAGATGCGGGACGAGGAGTACGAGATCGTGAAGATCGACATCTTTGCAACCGTGTTCGCCGATACGATCTACGCCACTTCGGAATACGATCTCGAGGTCGATCTCTATCTCAGTCTCGATGACAGCCCTGCAACGCTCGACGATCCCTCGGTAAGCGAATATATCACTACCGTTCGGATTGAGGCGCAGGGGGAACGTTATCTCATCGAGGCAAATGACCCGAGGCTGATCGATCAGGCGGTCAGGCAGGAGAAGTTCTACCTCAAGGGCGTGGTCCGCCTGGAAAGTTCACGGCTCGTCGCCGGCCGCGTCAGAATAGACGACGTCTATTTTGAGGCATATCTCGAACGCGACACCTCGGGCCTGATCCCGTTCCTCTATCTATTCTGATCCCGGACCGGTATTCCTCTCGTTCTTGCCACATCCGATGCCGGTGTATTATTATCTTTTCCAATAGAACAAAACACACGCAGCCTGTCTGTGTAACTGTCGTATGGAGGTCTTCATGAGCTGGACGGAGAGAAGGAAGTGGATCTACGGGGAGGTCGCCGATGCGTTTTCCTCGAAGACCGGCATCAGCAGGGAAGATTTCCTGGAAACATATATCGAGGCGGAAGGACCGCCTCCGATCAGCGATTTCGAGGCGCAGTACGTTCCCGACGGGGAGACGCTCGGCGACATCCTCGAAGCGCTGGGTGAGGCGACGGACATCGGTGAAAAAGCCGTCGCCCACTACGACCGGCGCGAGAGCTTCGTTCAGTTCGCCGAGCATCTCCTTCGCGCCGGCGCCCACCGCGGCGGGGAGAAGGAATCATGAGAAGTGCTTTTCTGTCTCAGGCGGCCGTCCTGGTCCTCCTGTTCATCCCCTGGTCGGTCCCCGCCTCCGCCGGGCCCGATTTTACCGGCGAATGCGCTGTATTCTTCGAGAGGGGACATTACTGGATCGAGCTCGCTCTCTCTTCGGCCATCGATACACTCGATTCGAGCGACCTCGGACGCCGTGAATTCGTCATAACGGATGACGCGTCGGGGGGATCGTTCAATCCCTCGAGGGTCGAGATCGTCTCGGGGGGAGATAGTGGCAGGTTCGTCGTTCTCTCGTCGGGCAGGCTGAAAGGACGCAGGTGTTATTCGATCTCTTACGGCAGCGGCCCGTCGGCGAGGGAGTTCGGGCCTGCATGCGATCCGGTTGGAAGGGAGCCCTCGCCCGTCGACGGCGGGGCTGCCCGCTTCTTCCGCGAACAGATAGCCCCCGCCTTCTCCGCTTACGGCGAGGAGTACAGGTTCAACAAGCTCTCCGTAGGGTACGACTTCACCTCGTCGAAGGCGTCGACCGAGATATTCGTCGAGCCGGTCTTTGGATCGGGGTGGCTTGCCGTCACGCCATTCTTCACGCATGACGGCACCACCTACACGAGCGGAGGGTTCGAGAAGTCCGCGTCGAGGATGAGAACCGGGATCGACGCGGCGGCGAGGGGATGGACCGGCCCTGTAAGGCTCAGCCTGGAGGGAGAGTACACGTACTGCCGTGATTCGTTCGCCGGAGGGGCTCGGCGCACAGCCTCATCGGCGAGGGCAGTCGCGGCGGTCAGGCTCGATAACCTGTTTGACGGGATCAACAGGCACGCGGCGAGCGTCTTCAAGGGGATAGACGTCGGGGCGGGGTACGCCTGGTACGACTCGATCGAGGCGGGTGGGAGGTTCTCCGAAGGCGGGCCGCTGCTGATGGCGAGGGTCACATGGACCCTCGCGGCGCGCCTGCCGCTCGCCGGGGGGGGGGAGGGCGGCGCTCCCCGTGCGGGGGGGTGGGAATACGGGCAGCGGGCCCGGGGGGGGCTGCTGCGG
>JAUWMD010000196.1 GCA_030613345.1 Candidatus Krumholzibacteriota bacterium | reverse complement strand
CGGGCTCATGAGTAATCCCCCTTTTTCGTTATCAGCCGGCGCCGCTTCCGCCGCCGCCGCCACCGCCGCCGCCTCCTCCGCTGAATCCGCCTCCCGGCGAGGGGGATGTGGACATTGCGGACGCGAGGCTCTCGAGGTTGGCCAGAGAAGCGCTCATCGAGTCGAGGGACGACAGCCCCTCGCCCACGGCACCCGGTTCGAACGACGAAGCGCCAACAGGATGGAACCATACGGCCATGGGCACGGGTGTTTTATATTCGGCCGCGACGAGCCTGAGGTTCTTGATCAGCTTGTCGGCCACTCCGAGCGCGACGGCGTAGACGAGGTAGTGTTCCCATAGTGGGATGAGGGACGGCCCCGCGTCCTTCATAGCCGAAAAGTCGCTCATGAATCTCTTGAAGGCCTTCCACTTCTCGTGTTCGAGGGCGGCCTTCTCCGACCTGCGCGCGAGTGGGATAGAGAGCAGGACACCTGTGATGATGAATAGGGGAGCGAAGCCAAACAGGACCGGGCTTCTCAGGCCGACCAGGAAGAGGACTGCGAATATCAGGCCGAAACCGATCGATATCGCTATGAATCCCTTCCTCGCCTTCTCGCTTACCGGATCGTCTATGCTGAAATACTCCTTCTCGAAATTCTTCCTCAACTTCTTCGCCCTCATGTCGATGAAGCGCCTGTAGTTTGTCTTCGATCCGCTCGTCTTCTTCGCCCATTTTTCGACATTTTCGCTGGTGACCGTGTCTCCGCTTCCCGCCTCGCGGAAGACGGCGTAGAGGACGTCTCCCTCGAACTGGATCAGGGGACGCTCGCCTTCAGACGGCACGTACCTGTCCATCAGGAATTGCTTCCCCTTTTCGGTCAGCTCATACTCGAGCCCCTTGCTCGTAAAGAGGAGGACCTTCTTCTCCGTTTCCCTGATCTCGATATACCCCAGCCTGGCGCTCTCGATCAGGGCCGACGAGAAGGCCCTGCCCATCTCGGTCGTCTGTACGCCGCTCTGCGTGAGGATGGCGGGAAGGACACAGGGAGGAATATCCCGCGGAGGGTCCCTCTCGTAATCGTGGTCGTAACCGGTGTCAGGCTCCTTCCCGAACTTAATAAAGAACCATATGTAGAGGGCGATGAATATCAGGAACAGGACGATGCCGGTGACGACGGCGTACTTCATGAGACGCCGGCTGCGCATGTAGTCTTCGATCATTCTCTGCTCCTGCATCCGCCACTCCTCCGTTACGATCCTCTCGTCCTCGAGCAGCGAGCCGTGGGACTCTCCCGAAAGGAGGGGGGCGCCTGGGAATATATCCGGATCGAGGAGGACCCTCAGCTCGACGAAATCGTTCGCGCTGATTCCTGAGAGCTTCACACGGGCCATGCTGAAGTCCTTCGCGAAATCGAGGCTGCCAGGGGGTGTCTGCGTGTGTATGAACACCTTGAAAAGGTATGGACTCGGTTCGGGAGGGGTGAGGGCTACCGTGATCTTCCTTATGTAAGCGTGGCTTTCACCGATGATCTTCCAGTAGAACTGGGCGGCGTCCATGTATCTCTGGACGGCGCCGGTTATCCGATATTTTATCAGAAAGCGCCTCGTCGTATTATTCGCCGAGTAATGCCACTTCACCCCTTCGTATCCGCCCTTCTCGTATGTCTCGTGACGGAGCTGCTTGCCGGAATCTGCATCCCAGACGCCGTGGAACTCGACATCGTACGTGCCGTACTTTCCCCGTGTGCCCTTCTCGATAAATGCCCAGGAAAAGGATCCGTCGAAACTGAACGCTCTCGTCTCCTCTATCTCGGCGCTTCCGTCGGGCATGAATGTGATCTTGAAATCGATGGTCGGGTGGCTGTAACTCTTGTCGGCCAGGACCGGGCGCGGAGATGCGACCAGGATGAGCATTACCAGGGTGGCCGCGGCGGAATACAGGGGCGCTCTCATTTGAACCTCCAGATAAGCCGTGTATGCGGCGATCGTATGACAGCCGCGTGAACCGGTCAATTCAAAGATGATATACATGGCCATTACACCGCTGCGGGCGCGAATATTCGAAGGACGAATCGTTTTGACAGCCCGGCACCGCTGCGGTTAGTCTCTCGGAGAAAGGAGAGAAGGAACGCTTTGAAACTGACTAATATTGAATTCGGAGAACTCGAGACCCTCGCAAGGGTGGATCTCGAACCGGAGGAGCGCGACAGGCTCAGGCTTCAGCTCGACAGGATCATAGGATTCTTCAGGAAGCTGCAGGAAGTAGAGATCGGCGGAACCGGCGCCGTCATCGCGGGTGGATCGACTGGAGTAAAGCCCGCGGCCGACGAGCCTGAGGATTGTCTCGACAGGGAAGAGGTGCTCGGCCAGGCCCCCGACCGTGAGGGTGGATTCTTCCGTGTGCCTCCCGTCATCGACCGGGAAGACGGAGGGAGGAAGTCGTGAGCGGACTTGCCGGAAAGAGCGTCGGTGAGCTCCTATCGCTGTATCGCGACGGCGCTGCAAGGCCGGCTGAGGTCATCGGCGATTGCCTCGACACGATCGATTCGCGCGACCAGGTCGCCGGAGCGTTTCTCGATGTCTTCCGTGACGAAGCCATCGCGAGGGCGAAAGAGCTCGGGAAGGAAGACCCCGGGAGGCTGCCGCTATACGGCATCCCTGTGGCGGTAAAGGACAACATCTGTACACGCGGCCTTCCGACCACGTGCGCCTCGAAGATGCTCGGTGGGTACCGGCCCCCTTACGACGCCACCGCCGTCGAAAGGCTGACCGCCGCAGGCGCGATTATCATCGGAAAGACAAACATGGACGAGTTCGCGATGGGCTCGTCGAACGAATATTCCGCCTACGGCCGCGTGAGAAATCCGTGGAATGAGGAATGCACGCCGGGAGGCTCGAGCGGAGGCTCGGCCGCTGCCGTTGCCGCCGGGATGGTACCGGTGGCGCTCGGGTCGGATACGGGCGGATCGATACGACAGCCCGCATCGTTCTGCGGGGTCACGGGGCTGAAGGGGACGTACGGACGCGTATCGAGGTACGGGCTCGTAGCGTTCGCGAGCAGTTTCGACCAGATAGGACCGATAGCGTCAGATGCCGAAGGATGCGCGCTGCTCATGCAGGCGCTCGCGGGTCCTGACGGAAAGGACGCGACGGCTATCGAAGAGGACTGTCCCGATTTACTCTCCGGCCTCGACGTCGGGCTCGCCGGCCTGTCGTTCGGGATCCCGGAAGAGCTTGCAGGATGGGATCTCGATCCGGCCGTCTCTTCGGCGCTTGACGAGGTTTCGCGCGCTGTCGCTGGATCGGGCTCAGTTCCGGAGACAGTCACGCTGCCAGGGATGGAGACATCGATAGCGTGCTATTACGTCATCGCGAACGCTGAGGCATCCTCGAACCTTGCCAGGTTCGACGGGGTCCGATACGGGATGAGGGAGGATGCCGGTTCCCTCGGATCGCTCTATGCTTCGACGAGGACTGCCGGATTCGGCGAGGAGGTAAAGCGCAGGATACTGCTCGGCACGTACGTTCTGTCGGCGGGATCCTACGACGCATACTACGGCAAGGCTCTCTCGGTAAGGGAGATGATAAGGAAAGCGTACAGCGATATATTCTCGCGGATCGATCTCCTGATGATGCCCTCCACGCCCGGGCCGGCCTTCCGGCTCGGCGAGAAACTTGATGATCCTGTATCGATGTACCTTTCCGATATATTTACGACGCCGGCGAACGTTGCCGGACTGCCCGCGATCTCGATACCGGCCGGGCTGTCTGCCGGTGGACTCCCGGTAGGTGTCCAGCTCGTAGCGGCCTCGGGCAGGGAGGATGTGCTGCTAAGGGGAGCGAGGGGACTGGAGAAGCTCTTTCGCTTCAGGGAGAGATTCGTTCCCGGCGGAGGTGATGCCTGATGGCTGAGGCCGCCGGATACGTCCCGGTGATCGGGCTCGAGGTTCACGCCCAGCTGCTGACCTGTACGAAGATGTTCTGCCGCTGTCCCGCCGCTTTCGGCGAGGACCCGAACACGATGGTCTGTCCAGTCTGTCTCGGCCTGCCGGGCGCACTTCCCTCCGTCAACCGCGAGGCCGTCTCGATGGCCGTCAGGCTCGGGCTCGCTCTCGGGTGCGGGATAGAGAGGGAGAGCGTCTTCGCGAGAAAGAACTACTTCTACGCCGATGCGCCGAGAAACTATCAGATCTCGATGTATGACAGGCCGCTCTGCACCGGCGGCATCCTCGTCTTCGAAGATGAAGGAACGGAGTTGAATGTCGGACTCGAAGGGATCCATCTCGAGGACGACTCGGGGAAACTCCTGCACGGGCGCGGGGGGCACAGCCTGATCGATTTTAACAGGTGCGGCGTGCCACTTGCCGAGATCGTGACACGCCCCGAGATTCAGAGCCCGCGTCAGGCGTCACTCTTCCTTCGGCGGCTCAGGCAGCTGCTTCGTTATCTCGAGATATGCGACGGCAATCTCGAGGAAGGATCGATGCGAGTCGATGTCAACGTCTCCCTGAGGAGGGCAGACGACGATGCACTCGGGACGAGGACCGAGATCAAGAACCTCAATTCTTTCAAGGCGGTCGAGGCCGGTCTCGAGTTCGAGATTGAACGGCAGCGCGATGAGCTCGAGTCGGGAGGGACGATCGTCCAGGTAACGAATCTCTGGGACGCGAGGGAGAAGAAACTCGTTACGATGCGCCACAAGGAGCGGGCGCACGATTACAGATATTTCCCCGAGCCCGATCTTCCCATCCTCATCGTCGACGATGGATGGATCGAGGAAGAGAGGGCGAAGATACCGGAACTGCCCATGGAGCGGGAGCGCAGGTTCCGGCGTGAATACGGCCTGTCCGCCTACGACGCCGGCGTCCTGACGGCCGAGAGCGATATCGCCGATTATTTCGCGCCGACCGCAAGGCGGACCGGGGAGCCGCAGCCGAGCGCCAACTGGGTGATGAGGGATGTACTGCGCGAGCTCAAATCCACGGGCGGAGATATCGGGGGGTTCCCCGCAGGCCCGTCCGCGCTTGCCGGGTTGATC
>JAUWMD010000182.1 GCA_030613345.1 Candidatus Krumholzibacteriota bacterium | reverse complement strand
AGCTCTTCCGACTCGGTGATCGCCTGTTCTACCTCGCCGAGACGTGCGTGCTGGTATCCCTTGATGAATATCGTCTTCTGGTTATCCGGCCTCATCTCCCTCGCCTTTCTCAGATAGACGAGAGCCTCGCTGAGCCGGTCCATCTTGTAGTATATCTCGCCGAGCATGCGCAGGGCTTCGAAGCTGTCCTGGTCGATCTGCAGGGCCTTCTCGAATTCCGCCGCCGCCTTATCGAGATTGAGGCGGCTGTAGTAGTTCCGGCCCTTCCGCAGCAGTTCCTCGATCCGATCCTCGTTACCCGCTCCGACCTCGGGATCGATGTCGTCGGTGACAAGCTCGATAACACCCATGACCACGAGCCCGTAGATGAGCTTGCTGGCGGTGAACAAATCCTCGCCAACCTTGTCGTTGATCTCGTTGACCGACCTGTGCCCGTCGATCAGCGAGAGGATCTCCCACTCCCTCGGCTTGAGGTTGAGGGCCTGGCCCTCCTCGTTACCTTGGCAGAGCCTGAAGATAGAATGTCTCGACGGCACCTTGTTCTTGATGTTAGACCACTCGTCGATGCGTCTGGCGCCCTCGAGGATGAGGTTCTCCGTGTTGAGCCTGACGATGACCTCCCGCTTCTCGTCGAGGTCCTCCTCGATGAAGCGGCAGTCGCCCTTCTCCCACTTGAAGATATCGTAGACCGCTTCGCGGATCCTCGCACCGAAGAAGTTCTCCAGATGACTCCCGGAGGAGATTCCGAGCGCCTCGAGACATTCGATAAGGCTCTTGTGTTTGGGAAGCGCCTTATCGATCTCCAGAATCGAGCCCGAGTCCGCGACCCCCCATTCCTCGAGCAGGTCCACTATCGATCTGGGCGACTTGTCATGTATCGACGCCATGCATACCGATCCACCCTCGAAGAGAATGATAGCTTCGCGGCTGCCGTCGACGTCGGTGATGATCAGCCTGCCGGTCTTCCCGTTCATGTGAAGGACCTGAAACAAGTCGAACAGCCCGAGTTCTTCGATTGATGACTGGATCGCCATTGTCCGTTTTCCTTTCGGCTTTACAGATCGATCTTGAGGTCCTCCAGAAGGTCGACAGGGTCGTCGTCTTCCGATACGGACATATCCTCGATCTTCTTCACGCCGGACTCATTTTTCGCGCCCATCGTGTCGATTTCTTTCGTCTTGCCATCTTCACCGGTTGCCGGTTTCGCGGCTGCGGGAGCGGCTTTCGGAATCGCGGTCCCATCCTTCATCCTCTCCAGGTCTATCTTCCCGTCGGCAACGAATGATTCGAGGCTCTCGCGGATCTTGTCGAATCTGCGGCTAGCGCCGGCCTGCAGCAGCTCGATGAACTCGTCGTCGGGCTCGTCGCGAAGCTTCGAATCGACCCGGACGGAATCGGCCATTACCTGTTCCCCGTGAGATATAAGGAAATGCATGCCCGTGTACTCCGGATAGATCGCGGCGCCCTCGAGTATGCTCTGGATCGCTCCATGGAAGTTATCCTCTCTTAGATATATGAGGCCCTTGAGATAGTAAGCGTCGGCATGATGCTTGTCGCACGTCAGGGCGCTCTCGATATCGAACAGGGCCAGCGTCATCCTGTTCAGCTTGTAATGAAGCAGCGCTCTCTTCTCGTAGAGGATCGCGCTCTTTCCCGTGAAGGCCTCGAGCCTCTGGAGAAGATTCTCCGCCATCATGTATTCCTCGCGGAACAGGATGCTGGTGAGATAGTTATAGTTCAGCTCGAGATTATACAGGTTGATGTTCAGTCCCTTCTTGAACATCCTCTCGGCCTCCTCGACCAGCCCTACCTGGTAGAGGAGCACACCGAGGTCGTTCATCGTATCGGCATCGGCCGAATTGAGCCTGAACGCCTGCAGGTAACAGACCGCCGCCTTCCTGTGTTCTCCCAGCTCGTGATAGATCGTCCCGCAGAGCAGGAACGCCTCCGGATTCTCGGGATCCACCTCGAGCGCCTTGAGCAGCAAGGCGAGGGCTTCCACCACATCTTTCTCCGCCAGGTGAACCTTGCCCATCTCGATATAAACGCGGTCCTTCTCAGGCATGTCCTGCAGGGCCTTGCTGAACTCCTTCAGGGCTTCCTTGAAATAGCCACGCTGCCGGTAGGCAGTGCCGAGCGTGAACGCCGTGCTTTCAAGACTCGGGATATCCTGGCCCGGGCTTCTGCCGCCCGCATCGGAAAGCGCAAGATTGGCCTCCGTATTCTGGAACGACGGGTTGAGCTTCGACGCCACACGGCTCTCCTCGAGGGCTTCCTGGTAGTGACCCAGGTCGCCGAAAGCGAACGACAACAGAAAGTGCGAACGCCAGTATTCGGCGTCTATCTTTATGGCTGTCCGCAGTGCGGATATCGCTTCGTCGGTCTTACCGAGGTTGTAGTAGATCTCGCCGAGATCGGTATGAAACACGGCCGACTTGCTGACATTGCCCGCCGCGCTCAGGAAATGCTCGAGCGCCTGCTGGTAGAGCCCCTGCGCCTTGAGCACCGAACCGAGGTGAATCTTGGCCATGTAATGCTCGGGATTCTTTCCCACGACCTGGCCGAGTATCTCGGAAGCCTCGTCGAGCCGGCCCATGTTCTGATAGCTCACACCGAGCCTCAGAAGGGCTTCTTCGTTGGCGGGGTCTTCCTTGACCTCCTTCTTCCACCTGCTTACGTCGGGATCCTCCATCTTCGTCTCGGAGAAGAGATAAAGAAGATTTTCCCTCGCCAGCTCGAATCTTGGATCGATCTTCAGTGCGTCCTTGAACTGCTTGATCGCCTCGTCGTACACACCCTTGCGGTAGTAGAGCACACCGAGGTTGTTCAAGGCTCCAGGGTCATTTCGATCGACCCTTTCGGCAAAGCCCAGAAGGACATCTCTCTCTTGTTTATTACTTTCCGGCATATCAGGTCCTTTCGATCCTCTCTCAGACGTTCTGAACCTGGTTGAGGGTCTTTGAAACCACTTCGATCACTCTCGAAGGGTTAAAGGGCTTGATCAGAAAATCCTTCGCTCCAGCCGTCATCGCATCCTGGACGAGTGCCTGCTGGCCGAGTGCGCTGCACATGACGATCCTCGCCTGGGAATCGTTCGCTATGATCTGACGCACCGCGTCGATTCCGTTCATCTCAGGCATGATTATGTCCATCGTCACGAGATCGGGCTTGAGCTCCTTGTATTTTTCAACGGCGAGCGAGCCCGTGTCGGCCTCGCCGACGACCTCCATGCCGTTTCCCTCGAGAATATCCGAAATCATCTTCCTCATGAAGATCGCGTCATCCACTACCAGTACTCTGGCTTTCACTGTTGTCTCCTTTCTTTTCTAATCGACCTTGATCGCGTCGAAAATCGTTTCGATAGAGTCCGACGTTGGAATAAAAAACAGAAAACCCTTGCACTCGTCCTGCGAAAGCGTGAACGCCGTCTCCAGAACGATCGCGTAATCCGATTCCAGGCTCAGGTCGACGAGGATCGAATCCATCACGGCGCCGAGCATGTCGTACGAGACCTGGGGGACGGAGTGCATTATCTTCTTTCCGAGAAATGTCGAGAAGGTGTTCAGATAGCAGCCGCACATGATGTTGCCGATCTCCTTCAGGGTGGAGAGAGCGTACTCGTCGGTTATATTCGGTCCCTCGACGTGCCGGCCCGATGCCATCTCGACCATCTTTTCCGCCTCAGGATGAGGGAACAGCAGGAACATCATACCCCTGAAATTCTCGCTGTAGCCCTCGAGGTAGACGACGGAGATCATCGATTCCGGCCCATTGAACAGCGTGTAGATGATCTGAAGCGGGATGATATCCACGTTCGTTACGGAGATATCGATCCTCTTCTTCAGCAGTTCCGCGAGACCGGTGATGGCATGCGCCGAGCCGATGTTCCCGAGCTCCTTCAATGCGTCGATCCTCAGATACGACGGCCTCTTAATGGGGCTCATCCAGACACCTTCCTTTGAATAGAGAACGTGGATCCCATATTAAAGCTATTCTTCCGCTGCCGAGAATCGTCGCGCCGGTGATACCGCTGGCTCCGCGGATCAGCGAAGGCAGCCCCTTGATCACGATGTCCTGCTGACCGAGTATCCTCTTTGTGACCAGGCCGACCTTCCCGTTTCCGGTGTCGACGAGAATCAGCTTTATATATCGCGAACCGTCTGCGGGCGTCTTAATGCCGAACAAATCGTCCGGCCTCACGACCGGCACGATCTCTTCGGCGTATTGTATGACCTCGCGTCCCATCACGGTCCTGATCGAATCGCGCTCAAGGCGCGATGTCTCGCATATGTATTCGGCCGGAAGGGCGTGTACGTCGTCCCCGACCTCGAAGAGAAGCGCCTTGATTATCGAGAGATTGATCGGAAGCTGGAGCGAGACCGTAGTGCCAATTCCAGGCTCGCTGTGGAGCTTCATCGATCCTCCGAGCGCGTCCACCGCTTTCCTCGCAACGTTCATGCCGACTCCCCTGCCGGAGAACTTGCTAACTTCCTCACATGTCGAAAAACCTGGCGTGGAGAGCACCCTGCAGAGCTCGTCGTCGCTCATCGATTCGGCTTCCGCCCCATCTGTCTCGATCCGCCTCTTCTCGAGGACCTTTTCGAGATCTATCCCCCTGCCGTCGTCGGTCACCTGGAGGATGACGAAATTCCTGTCCCTCTTGGCGCTGAGTACGATCCTGGCCGTCTCGGGCTTGCCGAGGGCTATCCTCTCTTCGGGAGACTCTATGCCGTGGTCGACGGCGTTGCGGAGGAGATGGACTAGCGGATCGACCATCGCCTCGAGCACGGTCCTGTCGAGACCGATGTCAGCGCCCGCGATATCGAGCCTGGCGCTCTTCTCGAGGGCCAGCGAGGAATCCCTCACGAGTCTCTTGAAACGCTGGAAGACCTGGCCGACCGGTATCAGCCTGGCCTCCATCACTTCCTTCTGGACCTCCGAGATCAACCTTCCCGAGGAGGAGAGCTCTTCGTTGAGCGATTTAGATCCGATCTTTCCTGCCAGGCTGGCAAGTTTTATCCTGCTGATTATCAGTTCTCCGACCAGGTCCATCAGGACATCGAGCCGTTCGAGATCGACCCTCGTCGATGTGACTCTCTCGCCGAAACCGCCCTTCAAGGCAGTCACGGCCGGCTCGTTCCCGGCAGCGGTGGTATCTTCCTCTTCCGGCTCCTTATCGGCCGGCCCATGCGTATCCTCAGTATCTTCAGTATCCGTATCTTCGGGATCGAGTTCCGGTGATGGCGTCTGATTTCCGGCCGGATGGCCATTGAAAGTCCTTGTCGTCATCGGCGAGAGCAGTACGAAAAAATCACCGAGCAGGGCGGTGTCGTCGACCTCCTCCTCGTCGACGGCTACCCTGACGAGCTCACCGAGCATATCGATGCTCCTGAGCAGCAGGTCGGCCTCGGCCCTGGAAACGCTC
>JAUWMD010000193.1 GCA_030613345.1 Candidatus Krumholzibacteriota bacterium | reverse complement strand
ATACAAAGGGTGAAGGAGAGTCGGAAAGGAACTCCGGCCTCGCTTCGGCGACGTACTTCTCGAGCGATTTTACGGCAGGCGATCCGATCGGCACGATCCTCTCCTTGTTCCCCTTCCCTCTGATCCGCACGAGCCTCGATTCGAGATCGAGAGATTCGAAACGCAGGCCACAGACCTCGGATGCCCTCATGCCGGTGGAATAGGCAAGCTCGAGCATCGCCTTGTCCCGGAGCCCCGTCTTCGAGTCGTCGGGCTGGTCGAGAAGCCTTGCCGTTTCTTCCTGGGACAGGACGAACGGCACACGCCTTCTTATCTTCGGCGCGGATATCGATGTTATATCGAGATCGCGAAGCTCGCCCTCACGATAGAGATACCTGTGAAATCCCTTCACGGCGCTCAGGAGTCTCGACCTCGATGACCGGTTCTTTCTCTTTTCGAGACCGGCGGCGAAACGCAGGCTCGATTCGAGATCGATGCCCTCGGGCGAATCAATACCGGTACCTTCAAGCCAGGTGAAATATTCGCGCAGGTCGCTCCTGTAGGCGTCTATCGTCAGCGGGCTGAGACCCTTCTCTACGGCGAGGTGGTCGATGTACGCCTCTCCAAGTGTCTCGAAGAGGCCGGTGCTTTCATTTCCCGTGGATGTGCTCATGTATCTTCCGCGCCGTAGACAGGCCGATGCCCGGTACGGCCGTTATCTCGTCATCCGTGGCAGTCTTCAGCCCCGTAAGGCTGCCGAAGCGGATGAGAAGCTGTATCTTCCTGTACTCCCCGACTCCAGGTATACCGTCCATGCCCGCTTCGACGAGCGCATGGCTCCTCAGTTTCGTGTGGTATTCTACGGCGAATCTGTGAGCCTCGTCACGTAATCTCTGCAGGAGCTTCAGCCCCGGGTTTCTGCGGGGAAGCACGATCGGGTCGTTCCCTCCTGGAACGAATATCTCCTCGTTCCTCTTGGCAAGCCCGATCACGCTGATCGGTGTAAGCCCGCTCTCATGCATCGCCTCAATGGCGGTAGAAACGTGTCCTTTCCCCCCGTCGATAAGAATCAGGTCGGGCCGCCTGCTCTTTCCATCTTTGAGACGTTCCAGCCTGCGCAGCAGGACCTCCCTTATCATAGCGAAATCGTCTGGGCCTTCGACCGTCCTGATCCTGAAATGCCTGTATCCCGATTTCAACGGCCGGCCGTCCACGAAGGTTACCATCGAGCCGACAGCCATTGAGCCCTGAATGCTCGATATATCGAAGGCCTCTATCCGGGACGGCGTGCCGGGCAGCGCGAGTGATTTCTTCAGGTCTCCAAGCATCCTGTTGGCAGATGCCTTCCTTCCGCGAAGGGTGAGCAGCCTCGAGGCGGCGTTCTTCTCGGCCAGGTCGACGAGCTTCCTCCGGTGCCCCCTCGATGGAACCGATATGGAGACCGGCTTTCCGGTCCTCTCCTTCAGCCACCTGCCGATAAGTTTTCCGTCCGGAAGATCGTACTGGGTGAGGATGCCCGGGGGGATATCGAGGGATGTATTGTAGTATAACTTGAAGAAATCCTCGTATAGCTCTAATATACCGTCTGTTGGCATGATGGGCATCATGAAGGACTCGGAGCTGAGGATCCTTCCCTCGCGTATCCTCATGACGACTCCGCAGGCACTGCTTCCCTCCCTGGCGATCGCCACGGCATCCTCGTCCGCTCCTCCCGGGTCGACGGCGTGCTGTCTCTCGCTGATCTTCCTGATCGAGGCGATCTGGTCCCTCACCACGGAGGCTTCTTCGTAGCGCCTCTTCTCCGAGAGCGATTCCATCGATTTGCGCAGCTCCTCCAACAGCGCCTCGCTGTGGCCCCGCAGGAACATCCTCAGCTGTCTCACAACGGCGGCGTATTCATCGGAATCGATTCTCCCCGTGCACGGGCCGCGGCATCTCCCTATCTGGAAGTTGAGGCACTCACGAGTACGCCTTCTGAAGCTTTCCCTGCAGTCCCTGAGGGGAAAGATAGTCTTGATCGCCTTGAGCGTCCGCCGGACCGATCCGGCATCGGTATAAGGCCCGAAGTACTCGGCGCCGTCGTCGAGTACCCTGCGGACGATCAGGAGCCTCGGGAATTTCTCGTTTGCCGTTATCTTCAGATATGGATAGTTCTTGTCGTCCTTAAGGCGGATATTGTAACGGGGGCGGTATTCCCTGACCATGCTCGCCTCGAGCACGAGGGCCTCCACCTCGTTTCCCGTGGCTATATAGTCGACCGAGTCGACCGTCTCCATGAGCGCCTTCGTTTTCGGGTCCAGCCTTTCGGGCGCCTGCATGTAGCTTCGCACCCTGCTTACGAGCTTTCTCGCTTTCCCGACGTATATCACACGGCCTCTCGGATTCTTGAAGAAATAGACCCCCGGAGAGTCAGGCATCCGCTCTATCTTTTTGCGGATTTTGTTCTTCTGATCACTTGACAAAGCAGGGGTCTTCCGTTATGTTATCGAATCACTTGGAGGTGAAAACCGGATGCCGAATCACAAGTCCGCATGGAAAAGAATGCGCCAGAACGAGAAGAGGCGCCTGATGAACAAGAAATACAGGACTCTTCTCCGCAAGGCGATCAAGAGTTACAAGGCCATCGAGGACAGCGCCGAGGCGAAAGAGAATTACCCCGCTCTCGCCTCCAGGGTCGACAAGTCGGCAAAGATGGGCATCATCCATCACAGGACCGCCGCGCGCATAAAGTCCAGGCTTACCAGAAAGACTCTCTAGCCCTTGATCCCCGCTATTTCAAGGATCTTCCCGGCGGCGGCGTCAACGGCTACATCATCGACCCGTCCCGTCTTTCTGTGAAACAGCTCGACTACCCCGTCCTTTATCTTTCTGCCAATGGTGATTCTCAGGGGAACGCCCACAAGGTCGGCGTCCTTGAATTTCACCCCGGGGCTCAGGTCCCTGTCGTCCATCAGCACTTCGAGGCCGGCGCCGGCCAGTTCCTCCTCCAGTCTCAAGGCGGCCTTCATGACCGTTTCGTCGCCCGTATTCAGCGGGAGCAGCAGGACTTGGAAGGGCGCGATCGACATCGGCCAGACGATACCGTCCTTGTCGAAGTTCTGCTCGATCGCAGCTGCCACCATTCTGCTCACCCCGAATCCGTAGCAGCCCATGATGAAAGGGTGGCTCTTACCCTTGTCGTCGAGGAATGTCGCATTCATCGACGATGAGTATTTAGTCCCCAGCTTGAATATGTGGCCGACTTCTATCCCCCGGCTCGAAGCGAGGCCCTTGCCGCAGTTTGGGCACAGGTCTCCCTCGCGGGCGAAGACGAGATCCTCGAACCTGCCGATCTCGAAATCCCTTCCGGCAACGATTCCCCTCAGGTGGGTGTCCGCCCTGTTCGCTCCCGCGACCATCCCCTCAAAGTCCCGTATAAGCGTATCGGCCACGATCTCTACATCTTCGGGGAGACCGACGGGTCCGGAAAATCCCACGGGGCCTCCTGTGACCGTTTCGATCTCGAGCGGTTCCAGGAAGCGGATGTCCGGGTCGTCGAAGACGCGAACGAGCTTGATGTCATTTACTTCCCGGTCTCCGGGCACGAGTACGGCAACGTTCCTCTCCCCGGCTTTGTAGAGGAGTGTCTTGACGATACCCTTTTCAGACATTCCAAGGAACTCCGACACCTGTTCGATTGTCGATGCCCCGGGGGTGGATATCTCCTCGTACGGATCGAGCGCCTCGCCCCTGCGGCCGTCACTGACTCTGGCAGCGGCCTTATCGAGGTTCACCGCGTAGCCGCACGGGCATGAGAGCAGCATATCCTCACCGTTCTCCGCAAGCACCATGAACTCGTGGGATTCGTTTCCGCCGATGTATCCTGACTCGGCCTCCACAATGACGTATTCGAGACCGCATCTCTCGATGATTTTCCGGTAGGCCTTCTCGATTCGTCTGTACATCCTGTCGAGGCAGTCGTCGTCTGCGTGGAACGAATAGGCATCCTTCATGATGAACTCGCGGGCGCGCATTACTCCGTATCTCGGCCTGATCTCGTCCCTGAATTTTGTGAGGATCTGGTAATATGTCTGCGGAAGATCGCGATAGCTCCGCATTTCGTCGCGGGCTATGATCGTGATGACTTCCTCGTGCGTCGGGCCGAGGGCGAAGATCCTGCCCCTGCTGTCCTTGAGCTTGAACAGTTCCGGGCCGAAACTCTTCAGCCTTCCGCTCTCGGCGTAGATCTCTTCCGGATGAAGGATCGGCATGAGAAGCTCCTGGCATCCTGCCGCATCCATTTCCTCGCGTATGATGCGCTCGATCTTTTTCAAGACCCTGAAACCTGTCGGCAGGAACGTATAGACCCCCGACGTCAGTTTCTTTATCAATCCGGCCCTGAGCATCAGCATGTGGCTCGGTATCTCGGCTTCCCTCGGATTTTCCTTCAGTGTAGGTATACAGCTCTCGGACCAGCGCATTTTCCCTCTTTCTCCTCTACGGCACGAAGGCCGACGATAATCGATTGATTCTGCATGCAATGAGTATATACTACGTTACGTTCCGGCTATGCAAGGTTGAACTGGCCCATGCGAAAGGCTGCTGCCGATGAGCTCCAGGTTTCTCGATATGCTGTCCGAAGGAGTCGTGCTGTTCGACGGTGCGATGGGCACGATGCTCTATGACCGGGGCGTCTTCATAAACAAGTGCTTCGATGAGATCAATCTCAGCAATCCCGACATGGTGGAAGGTATCCACGGCGAGTATATCGATGCCGGAGCCAGTGTCATCGAGACGAACACATTCGGAGCCAACAGGTTCAAGCTCGCTCTGCACGGTCTTGACGACAGTCTCGAAGAGATCAACAGGGCCGGCGCAGAAGCGGCACTGCGCGTATCGGACGGCAGAGCCGTAGTCGCCGGTGCGATCGGGCCTCTCGGGATACGGATAGAGCCCTGGGGTCCCACTTCAAACGAGGAAGCAGCCGCGACATTCGCAGAGCAGGCGGCAGCACTCCTCGAGGGCGGCGTTGACATCTTCGTCCTCGAGACCTTCGCCGATCTCAACGAGATCCACCAGGCGATCATCGGTGTCCGATCC
>JAUWMD010000159.1 GCA_030613345.1 Candidatus Krumholzibacteriota bacterium | reverse complement strand
GGATTTGTAAAAAAGACGAAAGCGAACTGATATGGCGACTGCGTTACCATTTACTACTTCTCCAGAATGAACATCTTTCCTGACAGAAAATCTATTACACGCAGGTTTCCGTCCGATCCGACCGCCGCTTTCGTTATATCGAATACGGCATCGCCGAACTGTCCCCGCAAGTAGAAAGATGCGTTGTTCGTATCGTACGAAGTATCACCATACGGATATTCGTGCTTAAGGATCGTCCTGAACTTTCCCCGCTTGGGATCGTATGAGAGGAGCCGGAACTCGCCGGGAGAATGGGCCGAGACGACCGGTCGCCCTTTCCAGTCGAATATGTTGTCCGGCCTGCCGTTGAACGGGATCTTCCTGCGTCTGCCCTTGCCGCCGAGCTCCTGCAGCGTGCCGTCATTATGGTTGATAAGGAAGATGTTCCCTGCCGAGGCGCACATCCTCAGGGGGCCGTCGCCCGTTTCTATCTCCTCGACCGAAAGGTCGTCCTTGCTCACCGCTGAGACCGTCCTCGAATCGAAGTTCGATACGTATATCGTCTCGTCGTCGAAGACGAGATCCGTCGCCGTCAGGCCAAGCGCTACCCGACCAGTCACGCCTCTCTCCTCGGGATCGACTATCTGCAGCAGGCCGGGCTCGTCGTCCTTCTCGCCGAGTTTAACGAGATAGAGAAGCCCCGCAGCCTCGTCGAATTCCAGTATACGCTGGGTGATCTCGCGCTCGACCTCGTCTTCGAGACGCAGACGCTGACCGGGCTCATAGAGTCTGATCTGGTCGACAAGGGTGCCTAGGAACTGTTCCTCGCGTCCCCAGTTGTTCT
This sequence comes from Candidatus Krumholzibacteriota bacterium, assembly GCA_030613345.1. Taxonomy (GTDB): domain Bacteria; phylum Krumholzibacteriota; class Krumholzibacteriia; order Krumholzibacteriales; family Krumholzibacteriaceae; genus JAUWCL01. The sequence goes on along the minus strand of JAUWMD010000159.1, from coordinate 5,453 downwards.
GGCTGAAGAATAGCTCCCCGGCGGGACCGAGTGTCATCGCGAGGGCCTGCCTCGGGATACGCCTGTCGTAGAAGGAGTAGTCGTCCGAATCTATGAGGAGCACGCCGTTCTTCGCGTCCCATATGTATACGGTAGGCCAGTATGACTGGTGCGGTCCGTACGAGAGGTAGATGTCACCTTCGGGCGATGGAATCGCACAGACGGGATAGTCGAACGGAAGATCCATGAACTCGATTAAACCGCTCGCGTCGACGACGGCGAACCGGTCCTCGGAGTTGAACACAACGAAATCGCCATTCGCGGGATTTTCTACCAGCTCGACGGGGGCCCATCCCGTACGTATCTTGGACAACTCTCCGCTGAATGGATCGAAGACACTGATCGCCGCGCCGAACGTTCCGTTGACGGCAGACGCACCTTTGGGGAAGTAGAGAAGCCCGCCATCCGGATCGTACGCCATGGTGAACATGTGGGGGATTATGCCGAGGTTCGGATATCGACTGATCATCCTTCGCGACTCGAGGTCGATGACATCGATTTCCCCATGAGCCCAGCTGCCGATGAACAGCAGATCCTTCCCGATGTCGACTGCGCTTGCGTCGTTGCCATACGCGGGAATCGGCATCTCGTAGAGAGTTCCGCCGTCACCGAAATCTACAACATGGACTGACGCGGCATTATCGTACGGGATGTAGACCTCGTCCCTACGGGGATTGCAGATTATACCGACACCTTCGGTATATCCTGGAAGGTCCGTGACTATGTCGTTGGATCCGGTCACGTCGACTCTCACTGCCTCTATCACCTCCCGTTTGTCCGTTTCAATGACGAGGTAAAGGTAGTGTTTCACGGCATCGTATCCACCGAGATGCCAGCGTCCACCGCTGGTGACGGGGATCGGCCTCGAGCCGTCGGATTCTCCGGTGACGGCGTCGAACAGCCAGAGCGTAGAGGTGTATCCGTCAACCGCGACGATCCTGTCGAGCACGGCGTCACAGACCACCTTGCGCAGTGGCGGAGGGGGAGTGGTATTGAGATTGATCAGCGCCTCGCTCGTTTCGAGCCATTCGAGTTTGTGGAGTTTTCCCTTGCCCGTCTCGTAGAAGTACAGGTGCCGGCTTTCGCGGCCAGCGAGGAAGACGTTTCCGGTAGCTTCGTCGACGGTGATTGATTCGAGCTGTGCGTCAGTTTTGACCGTGAGGGCGGATCCGCTCTCGGGATCGACGAGATAGAAACATCTGATCCCGATCAGGCAGACATGCCCGGTAGATCTGCTGATGATCATCGACTCGGCCTTCAGGTGCTGGTAGGCGCGTCCTTCCAGAGGGATGTTGCGGACCCCGCCGCTGGCGCAACTGATGACGGTGAGAGAGGAGGTGAGTGTATTGGCTGCAATCAGCCTGCCGCGCTCCTCGTCCATCATAACGATGACCGGCCCGGCGGCGTTGATGTTGAGTCCCGAATCCGCCAGGAAATCAATGGTCGCCGCTTCGGTACCGTTCGGGGATGACGATACGAGGCATATGAGCATCAGGATGGAAAGTCTGGGGATCATGGACGAATGACTCCTTCCGCATGAGAACGTGTCGTTCTGGGAATCGGTCTTATTATACACACCTGCTACTTCTCGATACATGTTGAAAATCATGGAATATCTGACATATTCTTAATTGTTGCGATCTATACACTGGAAAACGGATATAAAAGGAAGGCAGCGCGCCGATGAAGAAGGCAGAAAACGGCAGTAGAGATAGCTTCGAGGAGTTTCTCACGGAGTGTCCAGGATACGAGCAGACAAGCAGGATCGACGAACTCAGGGCGACCGAGTATTCGAGGCTCGACAGCCAGGGACACGTATACCTCGATTACACGGGGGGCGGCCTCTACAGCGACCTGCAGATACGAAAGCACATGGACCTCCTGCTGGGAAACGTTCTTGGTAATCCTCACTCGTTCAATCCGACTTCAAGTTTTACGACCGACATGGTCGAACGATGCAGACGACGGGTACTCGAGTTCTTCAGCGCTCCGACAGACGAGTATATTGCGATCTTCACGGCCAACGCTACCCACGCGATGAAGCTCGTGGGCGAATCGTATCCCTTCGACAGGGGAGACATGTTTCTCCTGAGCTTCGACAACCATAATTCGGTTAACGGTATCAGGGAGTTCGACAGGGCCTGCGGCGCGATCACGAGGTACATTCCCGTTGTACCTCCTGACATGCGCCTCTACGACCGGGTTCTCGAGAAGAACCTGTCGGATGTCGGAGATTCGAAGAACAGGCTGTTCGCATATCCCGCCCAGTCGAATTTCTCCGGCGTTCACCATCCGCTGGAGTGGATAGAAAAGGCTCACGAGCATGGATGGGACGTGCTTCTAGATGCGGCCGCGTTCGTACCTACGAACAGGCTCGACCTGTCGAGATGGAAGGCAGACTTCGTCGCAGTGTCTTTCTACAAGGTATTCGGGTATCCGACCGGCGTAGGAGCGCTGATCGCGAGGCGCGAGGCGCTCGAGAAGCTGCACAGGCCCTGGTTCGCCGGGGGGACGATAACAGTTGCCTCCGTTCAGGCGGATAAATATTACCTCGCCGAGGGAGCGGAGGGGTTCGAGGACGGGACTCTCAATTATGCATGCCTGCCGGCCATCGAGACGGGTATCGATTTCATCGAGTCGATAGGCATGGATACGATACACGACCGTGTGATGTGCCTGACCGACTATATGCTCGAAAAGCTCATGGAACTCAAGCACGGCAACGGAAGGCCGGTGGTCAGGATATACGGGCCCACCGATACGAAGGGAAGGGGAGGGACGATTGCGCTGAACATCTATACAGCTGATGGCACAGTTATAGACCACCGCATCGTAGAGGACAGGGCCTCGAAGAAGAACATCTCACTGCGGACCGGATGCTTCTGCAATCCCGGCGCCGGGGAGCTCGCGCTGGGACTGTCAAAGGACGAGATGATACGCTGTCTTCACAATCCGGGTTCGCGCATGAGCCTCGAGGAGTTCTGGCAGTGCATCGATGGAAAGAGCACCGGAGCCGTGAGGCTGTCGCTCGGGATCGTCTCGAACTACAACGACGTCAGAAGGGCTATCGATTTCATCCTCGAGTTCAGGGAAGGATGAGCCCGCTGACAGCCGCAAAATAATCCTTATAAAAATTGTAATATATTATCCTTGACGCGCACCGAACTCCATAATAATATAAAGATATTCATATGTTCTTATCTTCTTCTGAAAGGGACGTCATGGATGATAACGAACTGAGAGAACTCCAGACTGACAGGACTGTCGACGCGAGAGGTATGGCCTGCCCGGGTCCGCTTCTCGAGGCGAAGAAAGCGATCACAGAGGTTGCGGATAACGGCGTACTAGAGGTCCTTTCCTCGGACGAAGGTACGAACAACGACATCCCCATGTGGTCGAAGAAAATGAATTACGAGGTCCTCGGCATCATCGAGGAGGCCGGATTCTGGCGTCTCTTCGTCAAGAAAACCGTCTGAGGCCGGTATCTGATATGAGTGAAAACCTTCCCGATCTCGAAAATTGCGCAAGGGTTGCCAAGATCCTGAAATCGATGGCCCACCCGCAGCGGCTTTTCATGCTGTGCAGGCTGCACCAGAAGGAATGTACGGTCAGCGAGCTCGAGGAGCTCACCGAGGCATCCCAGCCTTTGATATCGCAGCATCTGCAGAGAATGAGGCATGAAGGGCTCGTCGATTCGAGGCGGGAGGGCAACTATGTCTACTACAGCGTCAAAGACCAGCACGTCAAGGTCCTGCTGGACGCTCTCGAAAAACTCTACGGGCTTCGAGCAAAGTAAATGGCAGATAATAATCCCAAGATACTCGTGTTCTCGACAGAGAATGTATCCGACCCGGGCATCGACCTTGCCGGAAGGAACAAGATGCATTACTCCCCGTCGGTCTACGTCATCACGTTGCCGTGCTCGAGCGGGATCAGGCCTTCGTGGATAGTCCACGCCATAGAGAAGGGATTCGACGGAGTCTTTATCGCGGCGGACGGCAGCGACTGCGCATATGTCTCGGACTGTACGATGAGAACCGGGAAGATCGTAGCCGACGCCCAGGAGATGCTGAAGGAACGCTCTCTCGATCCCGCCAGACTGAAGATGGCCGCCATTTGCTCAGTATGCGCCGAGCCGTTCGAGAAATATATGGACAGTTTTGGAAAGCAGCTCAGGAAAATTTCTACAGCCTCATCACCGAATTCGGAGTGATACGACTTGGATTATGATGCGCTGGTAATAGGCGGCGGCATAGCCGGCATGGAGTCGGGGATACTTCTCGGCGACATGGGCTATAACGTCCTCCTGGTAGAGAAGGAGCCGAGTATCGGCGGGAAGATGATCCTGCTGAGCAAGGTCTTTCCGACCCTTGACTGCGCCAGCTGCATTTCGACCCCGAAGATGGCAGGCACTGCCAACCATCCGAACATCGATCTCAACATCCATACCGAGGTGGACAGGATCGAGAAACTGGAGAACGGAAAATTCCGGGTGACGATCAGGAAGAAACCGACATATGTCGATCTCGAAAAATGCACCGGATGTCAGGACTGCGAGAGGGTCTGCACTGTCACCGTACCCGACCAGTACAACTTTGAACTGGTCTCGAGGAAGGCCGCACACATCGTCTATCCGCAGGCCGTTCCGAAGAAGGCCGTGATAGAGAGAAAGGGGACCTCACCCTGCACATTTGCCTGCCCCGCCGATATCAAGGCGAACGGCTACATCGCACTGGCCAGGCTGGGGGAGTACGAGAAGGCCTTCGATCTCATCCTCGAGGACGCTCCCCTTGTGGCGAGCCTCGGGCGGGCTTGCTACGCGCAGTGCCAGGATGAATGCACCCGGAAAGAAATCGGTCACGCACCTCATATAAAACTGCTGAAGCGCTTCATCGCCGACCATTACTACGCCGAGCACCCGAACCCCGAGTACGGTCCTGTCGAGGAGAGGACCGGAAATAAGGCCGCTGTCATAGGCTCGGGTCCGGCAGGCCTTACTGCTGCATATTTTCTCGCAAGGAAGGGTCATGACGTGGTGATCTTCGAGGCGGCGGACGAGGCGGGAGGAATGCTCAGGTCGGGGCTTCCATCCTACAGGCTTCCCAAGGATACGGTCGACCGCGACATAATGAACGTGACGGTTCTCGGCGTCGAGATCAGGACAGGCGCGCGTATTGAGTCGATAGACTGGCTTCGCGATGAAGGATTTGAGGCGGTATTCGTTTCCGTGGGAGCGACGAGAGCGAAGAAGCTGGGTATCGAGGGCGAGAATCTCACCGGTGTGACCACCGGACTCGAACTGCTGAGGACGGTCAATACTGGAAAGCATGTAGATCTCGCCGGACGCCGGGTCATTGTCGTGGGCGGCGGTAATGTTGCCATTGATGTCGCGAGGAGTGCGGCTCGGCTGGGAG
>JAUWMD010000089.1 GCA_030613345.1 Candidatus Krumholzibacteriota bacterium | reverse complement strand
GGCGGGCGGAGCGTACTCGGAGCTTTATCTCGTCTCGACGAAGACAGGCGAGATCCTCCCATTCATAACCGGCAAGGTCAACGTCGGCTCGCCCCGTGTCAGCCCCGCCGGCAAGAATATCGGCTTCACGATACGCCGCGGGAAAAAGGCCAAGACCCAGGTATGGATGATCCCTGTCGACGGCGGTGAATCGGTCCAGGTGACCAGCTCGAAGACCGGCGCAGGCTCGTTCCGCTGGCTCCCCGACGGGAGCGGGATCGCCTGGCTCGAGATGGAGGAGAAACCGGAGATCGAAAAGACGCTCGACGACAAGGGATACGGATTCACCTACTACGAGGCGAACCTGCGCCACCGCGAGCTCTACCTCGGAAAGTTCGGGGAGTGCGGCGAGAAGATAGAGGGCGAGAAGATCACCGAGGGAATCCACGTCGTTGGCTTCGAGCTCAGCCCAGGCGGGAAGTACGCGGCGATCGCCACCTGCCCGAAGAATCTCATAGATCACGTGTACATGTTCAGAAAGATCCACCTCCTCGAGCTGGGGACGGGCAGGACGAGGCGCCTGACCGACAATCCCGGCAAGCTCGGCGGATTCGCGTTCAGCCCCGACGGAAAGAAACTCGCTTACGTCGCTGCGCTCACGCAGGCCGACCACGCCGTCAGCCAGGCTTACGTCATCGACGTCAAGGGCGGCGAGCCTGTCAACCTCACGCCGGAGGACTTCCGCGGCCACATCAACTGGGTCGGCTGGGAGAACAACGGCACCGTCTGCTACTTCGCCGGCGAGGGGGCCTGGAACACGCTCAACACGGTGAAGGCGAAGGGCGGCGGGCGCAAGGTCATCCTCGACGGGAAGAAGACAGGCATCGTCTTCAACGCCCCGCATTTCACGAAAGATTTCAAACATTTCGCGTTCGTCGGGGCGTCGCCCGACATCCCCGGAGACGTCTTCTACTGGAAGAAGGGCGGCAGGGAGCTCAAGAGGCTCACGACCTTCAACCCGTGGATCGCCGAACGCGAGCTCGGCCGCCAGGAGGTCGTGCGGTACAAGGCGCGCGACGGCCTCGAGATCGAGGGGATCCTCGTCTATCCGGCCGGTTACGAGGAGGGTAAGCGATATCCCCTGATCATGACCGTTCACGGCGGACCCGAGGCACACTACCGCAACGTCTGGCTCGGCTCGTACTTCCATCCCGCCCAGATCCTCGCCGGCAAGGGGTACGCGGTATTCTACCCCAACTACCGGGCCAGCACCGGTTACGGGGTAGAGTTCGCAGCGAAGGGATACATGGACGCCGCCGGCAAGGAATTCGACGACGTTGCCGACGGGATCGATTTCCTCGTTGACGAGGGGATCGCCGACGGCTCCCGGGTCGGCCTCGGTGGAGGTTCGTACGGTGGATTCGCCGCGGCGTGGTTTGCCGGGTTCTACACAGATAAGGTCAGGGCCGTCTGCATGTTCGTCGGCATAAGCGACCTGGTGAGCAAACGCGGGACGACCGACATCCCGTACGAGGAGCTCTACGTCCACTCGGGCAAGAAGCTCGACGCCGACTGGGACCAGTGGGAGTTCAGCCTCAAGCGCAGCCCGATCTACTGGGCCCACCAGAGCAGGTCGGCCGTGCTGATCATCGGCGGGGCGGCCGACTCGAGGGTCCACCCTTCCCAGAGCCTCGAGTTCCACAGGCGCCTGAAGATGAACGACCATCCGGCCGTGCGGCTCGTGCAGTATCCCGGCGAGGGACACGGAAACAGGAAACAGCCCGGCCGGATCGACGTATTATACAGACACATGGAGTGGTACGACTGGTACGTACGCGACAGAAATCCCCTCGAGGGGCCGATGCCTCCGCTGTTGATACACGAGAGCTACGGCCTCGATCTTGAGGAAGAAAACGAGGAAGAGGCGGAGGAGTAACACGCGAAAGCGAGGTGCGTCATGGATCGTGACAGGAAGGAAATATCGAGGAGATCGTTCATCGGCCGGGGCATGGCCGGCATAGTCGGGGCGGGGATAGGGATCGCCGGCGCCGGCACGGCCCTCGGCGAGTCTCCCGCCGAGGAAGGCAAAGAGGCGGCCAAGCCGCAGATCCTCGACTACAGGCCTCTCGGCTCGACTGGCTGGAAGGTCTCCGACATTTCTTTCGGTAACGGGAGGATGCAGGACCCCGCCCAGCTCGAGTACGCAATCGAGCGCGGGATCAACTACGTCGATACGGCACGGCAGTACTTCAAAATGGAGGTCGTCGTCGGAAAGATCTTCCCTGCAAAGCGCGACAAGGTCTTCGTGACGACAAAACTTATGCCGGAGTTGTTCACCCCCGAGACGACGGTCGAGCAGATCACGACGGCGATCGAGGAAAGCCTCGAAAGGCTCAACACCGACTATATCGACTGCTGCCTGATCCACTCGATAGGCGACCCGAACCTCGGCGGACTGGAGAGGATCCAGAACCCGGCGATACAGGAGGCTTTCGGCAAGGCGAAGAAAGCGGGCAAGATCAGGGCGTGGGGCGCCAGCTCCCACGGCCCGAAAATGGTCGAGGATTTTGACTGGCTCCTCGACAACACCGATCTCGACATGATCATGCCCGGTATGAACCTTCTCACGAAGGGGCTCACGCCCGTTCTGGCCAAGGCGAAGAAGAAGGGCGTCGCCGTCGTGGCGATGAAGAGCCTCTCGGCCGCGAGGAAGATCGACTATTCCGAGTACATGAAGGAAGGCCGCACGACGAGGCAGGCACTGACGAAGTGGATGCTCGCGCAGCCGAACATCGACACCGTCTGCATCTCGATGGGCACAATCGAGGACATCGACGAACTCGTCGCCGTATCGGGCAGACCGAAGATGTCGATGAAGGAAAAGAAAGTCCTGGAAGGGTACTGTGCGCTGCTCGGAAGCGATTACTGCAGGCCGGGCTGCGACGGGTGCCTCGGCTCGTGCCCGAATGACGTCCCTGTCCACGATATCCTGAGGTACCGGCTCTACTTCAACAACTACGGCATGGAAAAGTACGCGATGAACATGTACTCGAAGCTGCCGGAGTCACGCCGGGCAGGACAGTGCACTTCATGCGCCGGGCCCTGCACGTCGAGTTGCCCTTACAGCATCGATGTCAGATCTAAACTCATGAGGGCGCACGAAGAACTGGCCGTCTGAACAAGAGAGGGAGTAACGAGATGAGGATTTCAGGAATGAAAGTGTCACTGGCCCTGCTGGCCGTCTGCTGCCTGGCGGTCTCGGCCATCTATCTCCCTGGCTGCGGCGGTCCGCCCGATGCCGAGGGCATGATGAAGAGATCGGTGAAGGCGCTTGGCGGCCTCGAAAGGGCCACCGGCTGGAAGACCTCCGTGAGCAGGGGACTGATGATGACAAACTGGCCCGGCTGGGGCGACCTGCGGGCAGACTGCACATATTACATCCAGAAGCCGGATATGATGGTCCTCGACCAGGACTACAGCGTCTACGACCATCCGTTCTTCTTCAGGTACACCTACAACGCCGGCGAGGCGTGGGTCATGGTCAACCTCAGCGTCAGGCAGAACGAACGCTACACGCCGATGCTCGAGAAGGGGCTGAGGACGGTAAACGGGATAGCATACTATCTCGAGCACTCCGACACCCTGTACATCGTCGCCGAAGTCGAGCCCGATACGATACTCACCGGCGTCGATTTCACGAGGATCGCCGCCGTCGAGGAAACGGACACGATATTCTTCGACCTTGACAACTCGACCTGGCTACCCGTACGGACGATCGAAAAGGGCGATCAGGGCGGGTGGAACCACAACATCTACGACGACTACCGCACGGTCAACGGATACCTCGTGCCATTCCACGAGACGACATACGCCAACGGCTCGAAGAACCGGGAGATGATCTGGGAGTCGATCGAGTTCGACGTCGAGATCGACAAGGCGGAGTTCGAGAAGAACAGGCCGAAAGCCTCGGAAGGCTGACGGTCCCCCCGGCGCAGGAACCGTTCTCACCGGTTCTCATAATGCCGGATTCGAAGCCATAACAAGGGCGGAAAAGCATCTAACGATGCCCTTCCGCCCCTTTCTAATTCTATTATTATCAAGAAATTATATCAATTCCCGGGTTAACCCCGACCCGGCATTTTCTTGTCATAAATCTTGCAAAGTTCCGCACGAAAGCGATTCACTATTGCGGGGGACGAGAAAGGAGCGACCGAGTTGAAGAGGAAAGCCAACAACCACAGGTCGAAACACAAGGACAAGTGGTCATACGAAGGATTGAAATTCCGGAAACAGAAAAGCCTCACTGAGAAAAAAACCGGTAAATACGGAGTTTCCACACTTGTCGAGGAAGATACTTCGAATAACGGGGTCGAGCAGGAATAGATGAGAGTTCCGGGACCTAACTCCGGGACCCTACGGAAGACATCACCTCGAGAAGGGCAGCATAGTCCCTTCTCGTTACCACGCCGGCCAGACGTCCGTCCGGTCCGGCTACAGGTACGATTCCGCGTCCCTGCTGCATCAGGGGCACGAAAAGTGTCCAGGCCGGATCGTCCGGCCTCGCAACCGATGAACGATCGATCTTTCTCGCGACATCGGCGGCGGAAATACCGGCCCACGCACCGCGGTCGATCGCGGTGACATCATCGAGATATACGATCCCGAGCAGCATCCCTCCTGCCGCGACAGGCAGGCTGTCCAGTTGAAAGCGCAGGAAATATCCCTCTACGAGACTCTCGAGATCGGTAGCCGGATCTGCGGCCAGGGCCTCCCGGCGCATCACATCTCCGACCTTCACATCTGCCAGCGACTTCTTCCAGACGATCTGTCTGTAGCTCCTATCGGCTGCCTGCCTGAGGAAGAGCCCGATGAACACCATCCAGATCCCGCTGACGAGATTGCCGTACACGAGGAAGTTGAGGACTCCTCCCGCCACGAGGACCCAGGAAAAGACCTTTCCCACGCCGGCCGCGATCCGCGTCGCCTTCCTGATATCGCCGGTCCTCTTCCAGATGAGCGCCCTCAATATCCTCCCCCCGTCGAGGGGAAATCCCGGCACCATGTTGAATATGAATATCCCGATGTTAATCGCACCGACCGTTCCGAGAAGAATCGAGAGGAACGGGACACCCCCCGTCAGAAACGACGTTCCGAGGAACACTCCGACCAGGACGAGGGTCATCAGCGGACCCGCCGCCGCCATTCGCAGCTCGAGCGACGGCTCGTCGACCTCGTGCCCCATCTGGGCGACGCCGCCGAACATGAACAGCGTTATCCGACTGATCGGCAGGCCGCCCCTCGAGGCGACGATCGCGTGGCTGAACTCATGGATCAGTATCGACACGAAGATCAGAAGAGCGGTGAGCAGTGACAGTATCCATCTGGCGGCGGCCGTGAAGAGGCCCGGGTACGATTCGAGATAGAACCCGGTGGCAAACGACCACGTGACGAGAGCGAGCAGGAAGAGCCACGAGATATTGATCTCGACCGGTATGCCCTGGAGAGTGAAGAGCCTGAGATTTCTTTTGAACATCGATCATCCCGGCGGGTCAGACAGCGTAACCCTTGAACCTGTTGCCCGAATCGAGCTCTATCAGCACGGAGCGCGCATCGCCCGACGACCAGCTGTAGGCCATGATGTCAATCTCATCGCCCTCGTTTACGAGGTGGGCGGCGGCGCCGTTCATCCCTATCACACCGCTTCCCCTTTCTCCCTTGATGACGTAGGTCTGGAGCCTGTGGCCGTTTGTGCGGTCAACGATGTGCACGTTCTCGTGCTCGCTCAGGTTGGCCCTGTCGATCAGGTCCTCGTCTATCGTGATGCTTCCTACGTAGCGCAGGTCGGCCTGCGTCACGGTGGCCCTGAGAATCATCGATTTGAGCAGAAGGCGTTTCATATAACAGTCCGCGGTGAAGGATCGTCTCGTCATACGCCGGCCCGATTCAGAATATAGTACAAACCCTTTGCGATGAAAAGCCGTTTCAGCGGCAGGATGCCTCTCAGATCCTGTCACCGGCCTTCTCGGTGAGATACCTGACGAACCTGTTCTCCTCATCAACGAGGATGTTGCTGAAATCGTCCGATTCCCCGGTCGACCAGGTAAATGCCATGACACTTATCTCGTCTCCCGGCCTGCAGAGCCTCGAAACCGCCCCACAGGCGATGATATCCCCGCTCCCCCTCTCCGCTTCGAGGGCGAAGGTCTCTAGCCTGGCCCCGCTTGTGGCGTTGACTATGAGTATCTTCTCGAAGGCAGCCACGTTTCCCAGTTCCATCAGTTTTACGTCGATCCGCAGGCAGTCGTTCTCCTCCGGCGCGTCACCGCTTATGTGAGCCTTGTGGATCTTCGATTTAATGACAAGTCTCTCCTCGATGTTCGAGATGATGAATTTCGTCTTTCCCGCCGGCGTCAGAGGAATGTCGTCGACCACCTGGAAATCGATCCTGAAATTCTCGCAGCAGTTCTCGCGTATCTTTCCGGCGAGGACCTCAATATGATCGTCCCTCCACGCCTCGCCCGGAACGATACGGAAGATGATGCCGGCCCTTTCCCTCTGTTCGATCTGGAACCTGTCAATGCCGGGTACGGCTCTGGACAGCAAGGTCCAGAAGAAGCCGCCGACCTTCTTTCCCTCGGGAGTGACGATCGAATCGAATGAGCGTCCCTCTATCCTCTCGAGCAGAGGGAGACCCCTGCCGCACCGGCATTTCCTCTGCGTCGGCATGGCGAGATCGCCCGTCCTGTACCTTATAAACGGCATGTAGAGATTGGAGAGGTCGGTGATGACCAGCTCCCCGATCTCGCCGCTCTGCGCCGCGCGCCCGCTCTCGTGGATCACCTCGACATGAAAGAGGTCGTTGAAGATATGCAGCCCCTTGTGCTCGGAACACTCGAGCGCAACGGTTGAGAATTCCCTGCTTCCATAACGGTCGAATACGTCGGCGTGGAAGGCCCCCTCGATCAGATCCCTCTGGTGCGGAAAGAGCCTCTCGCCCCCCGTCACAACGGCCTTCGGAGATGGAAGGCGAACTCCCGCGCCCCGGCAGAATTCGGAAAAGGCCGTCAGCGCGGAAGGGTAGCCGATCACGATGGACGGCCTGAACCGCCTGAGCTTCGCCGCGTATCTCCTCATCGTTTCCGGGGTCATGTCGAACGATGAAAGGGTCATGATGTTGTTGAAGAAGTTTTTCGCGCCCTCGGAGACCCGCTCTTTCAGCGACCTGTCGAGATGGGATCCCCACAGCATCGCCTGCCTTCCGCCTATGTCGAATCCCGTCCAGCGGTATCCCCTCATCGAGGTCGCACGGCGCACCGGATCGGCGGCGGTGTCGCACCAGAAATGGAGCGGCTCCCCCGTCGATCCTCCCGTACTCGAGGGATACCCCCTGCGCAGCGGGTCCTTCGAGATCATCCGCCTCTTCTCGCCGCGGATTATCTCCTTCGTCAGGAACGGTATCGCAACCATGTCCGCCGGGCTCTCGAAGGCGGCCGGGTCAATCCCCTCGCGCTCGAAAAGATCCCTGTAATATGGAACGTGGTGTTCGGCCGCCTCGAGCAGGACGGACAGCTTCCGCCACTTCAAGTCCTCTATCTCTCCCTCGGGAAGGAACTGGTTGTGTTCGAGCTCGTCGAGGATGTCGAGGACCCTGTCCCTGCGGAATCCCCTGTATACAGGATACACGACGTTTCTTACAAGTGATTCGGGAAGGGGCGGAAGCATCGCGTGAATCAGCTCCTGGTCATCTCGTGCCGTTAAGATAATAGCGCATAAGGTATTTTAATTTATAGAATCTCATCGTCCAAACCGTATTTTGACCGCCGGCAAAGTTTTCGAGGATCGATATGAAGAATCCCGGATCGGTCCGGCGGAAGAGCTTCCCCCTCCAGATCCACGGCGAGCCGCTGCCGATCCTCCCGATCTCCGACGGGTCCTGCCCCGGAACGTTCCTCTTCTCCATCACCTGGTAGTGGGTCGTCGTGGCGAGATACCCCGCCTCCCTCGCCAGCTCTAGGAATTCTGGATTCCCGCCGCCTCCCGGCCAGCACAGAAAATCGACGCTGTGGCCAAGCCCCTCTGTCAGTATCCGCTTCGATTCGGTCAGCTCGAACAGGACCCTCTCGCGGCATTCCTCCTCTGTTTCCACACTGTCGGCCGATGGAGGGTTCTGTGCCGCTATCCTCTCGAGCTCGCTCCGCCATCCGTCCCTCGCGAAGAAATTGTCGCCACCGTTTTCGATGACATGCAGGACGAGCCTTTCGGACAGGTCGGAATCGGCGTAATACCTCGGCCCCTCGAGCGATCTGGAGTGCTTGTAGACAGGCGTGCCGTAGGGAATCTCATCCTCCCTGCCCCGTGACATGTACTCATACTTGCTCTCGGGAAAAGCGTTCCACGCGAGCCATGGCGGAGGCACATATCCCTCGACGCCGATCGGCCTGTGAAAGTTGACGATCCTCGGGCCGGACGGGTACCACGTGTGAGTCTTCGCGTGGCTCTGGATCTCGATATGCCCCGAAGCCTCCATCAGCCTCATCTCAGCCATCGAGAGAAAGCCGCTGAGGGGCATCCCCGATTTCCAGGCGCCCCCCTCGATCCCGCTGTCGAGCGTCGGCCTCGGATCGGGAGAGGGATCGATGAAATCGGTCGTCATCCAGATGGCCGCCCTGTGCCCGTACTTCTCCAGTATCGGCCAGGCGAGGATATAGTTGTCGAGATATCCATCGTCGAAGGTGAGGACGACGGGTTTTTCGGGAACGTGCTCTCCGGCGGATAGATGGGCATGCAGCTGCGCGAGCGATATAGTCGTCCAGCCGTTGTCCCTGAGAGCCTTCATCTGCCCCTCGAACACATCGAGCGGTGTGAGCAGGTGGTTCCAGATCCAGCCTGGGCGATCCGGGCCGACACCGTGATACATCACAACGGGGATGCCGCGCATCTTTCCTGTTTCCTTCCCGGAATCGTCTCTACTGTCAGAATGCGAATCCGACCATGATCATCCACGACTCGTTCTTCATGTCGGTCTTTTTGGCATCCTCGATATCGAAAATACCACCGCCGATCCCGTCGTCTATCTCGGTCATCCCGAGATTGTAGCGTCCCTCGATCGTCATCTTGCCAGGGCCCATCCCGAAATCGAGAGCGGCGCCGAAGACGAAACCGGTATCGTACGACTTAGTATTGTCCTTAAGGCTCACCGTCGCGCTGTTGCCGTCGGCCTCAACGATCTGTTTCGAATCGAGCAGCAGGCTTACGTACGGACCTGCGTAGAGCACCGGTATCAGCGGGCC
>JAUWMD010000282.1 GCA_030613345.1 Candidatus Krumholzibacteriota bacterium | reverse complement strand
ACGGTCGACGGTTCGGTGATAACATCGCATACCGACGCCTGCGAGGACTCGCGTCTCTTTTACGTCCCCGCGCAGAAATATAAAAAGTCGAGCCTCGCCCCCGTATACTGGGGCCTCCAGGACCCCGCGACAGCGCACGGCGAGTGGGAGGTCATCGGACACATACCGCAGGTGGAAAAGACATTCTCCTACTTTCATTCGGGATACTCGCATATAAACGAACACCAGCTCGCGATCGGCGAGAGCACGACAAGCCAGCGGTCCGAACTCGGCGTAGACCGCGAAACGGGAGGGCAGATCATTACTGTCGAGCAGGCGATGATATTCGCCCTGCAGAGATGCGAGACTGCCCTCGACGCCGTTAAGCTCATCACTTCGCTCGTCGACGAGTACGGCTTTCTCCCCTCATGCAGCCTCGAGTCTGAGACTCTCGCGATAGCTGACCCCGACGGGGCGTGGATACTCGAGCTCTTCAGCATCGGTCCCGGCTGGGAGCCGGGCAGCGGGAAGCCGGGTGCGCTGTGGGCGGCCCGCCGCGTCCCCGACGACCATGTAACGATGATCCCCAACTGGAGCATCATCAGGGAAATCGACCTCTCGCAACCCGAATGGTTTATGGCCTCGGAGAACTACATGCAGGTCGCCATCGACCACGGCTGGTACGACCAGGGCAGCGGCGCTCCCTTCATCTGGCAGGAGGCGTACACTCCGACGCCGCGCGAATGGGCGACGAGCAGGTTCTGGCTCTTCTACTCGACCTTCTGCCCCGGACTGAAGGAATGGCCCGACAGGACCCTCGAGAGCCCGCACGAAAAGTACGACTCGTACCACCAGTACGTCGAACCCCTCTCGATCTACCCCTTCTCGGCCGTACCCGACGAGAAGATCTCGGTCCAGGACGTGATGGCCTTCCAGCGGTCGACCTTCGAGGGAACGATATACGACATGACAGCCGACGATGACTGGCTCATTCCCGACACCGCGGGCTGCCTGGTGAAGTCCCCGCTGACAACCCCCTTCCCCACACCCGACATGCGCCACCTGCTCGACATCGACTTCAGGCGGAACGTCGCAAAGGGCGGCTACGGGATGGTCGCCCAGCTTCGCGGCTGGCTCCCCGACCCTGGCGGCGGTATCTACTGGTACTTCGTCGACAACCAGCATGTCGGCTCATACGTCCCGATCTATGCAGGCGTGACGAAGATCCATCCGGCGTGGAACACCTACGACCCGGCTGCATATTCGGAGGGCTCGCACCGCTGGGCGGTCGATTTTGTCGACAACCTCCTCTACCTCAAGTGGCAGGAGGCGATCGAGGACGTACGCGAGGTCCGCGACCCGGTCGAGGCGAGGTATTTCGAGGAAATAGCGGCGATAGACGAGAAGGCTGCAGCACTCTACAAAAAGAGCCCGAAGAAGGCATCTAAATACCTCACTGAACTCACCTGGGATCGTATGGAAGAGATGCACGGGATATACTCGGAGCTTCGCGACCGGTTGATCACGAAGTACACGAACAACCACGTGCGGCCCTGAGCTGCCGTCTATTCCCACGGCACCT
The DNA here is from genome assembly GCA_030613345.1 of Candidatus Krumholzibacteriota bacterium. Taxonomy (GTDB): domain Bacteria; phylum Krumholzibacteriota; class Krumholzibacteriia; order Krumholzibacteriales; family Krumholzibacteriaceae; genus JAUWCL01. The sequence goes on along the minus strand of JAUWMD010000282.1, from coordinate 1,512 downwards.
CGGGGCACCAGGGCCCATCTTCTTCCCCGCCCTCATCATCGCCGGCAATATCACCCGCATCGGGGACGGACAGCGCCACCCCGTCGAAATTGATCGCGTTGTCCTGCATCCAGATATTATTCTCGAATGCGTAGAGACACGCGCCCAGATCGTATCCCTCGGGCGGCTCCTGGAACGAGAACCCGATCGAATTCCCGATCAGTTCGATATCGATGACCCTGAGCGTGGAATGGAACATGTGCACGCCGCAGACCGCGTTGCTCGTGACGAAGTGCCGAAGCTCTATACGGCACTCGTGCAGCACGATCAGGTTGAATCCTCCACAATTGCCGACGCCTTCCGTTCCATCGATCCTCCCGGATCTCAGGTGCGCGCTGGATCCGTTGCGAACGAGCACTCCGAAGCACTCGTTGCCGGAAAGATCGAACTCCTCCATCTGCAGTTTCGCGCCTTCGGACGCCTCGATGCATCCAGTTCCGCTGACGTCGTTGTTCTCTGCGGCATATTCCGCCGCGACAGGATGAACCTGGTTGTACGTCGCATACAGGTCGCTGCAGGTTGCCTTCGTGCCCTCGCCCGATACGAGCAGTGCCTGTCCCTCATTCGAACGAAAAACGCAGCCGGTGATGACAGCCGTCGCTCCCCCCGAAAGCACTACGCCGCGGCCGCTCGATCGATCGTTCCCGCTGCGGCGCGTGCCGACGATACGGCAGTTTGTCATCTCGAGCGACCCGCCCTCCTGGCATACGCCTGTATCCTGTGCTTCTCTGATCTCCAGATTCTCCAGCATCAGCCCGCGGCCGGCGCCGTCGATCGTACCCCGTATCTTCGGGATGTTCCCGTCGCCGATCAAGTCGGTCGACCGCGTAATGACGATATCCCCCTCGTAGACGCCGAACGTGAGCATCACACAGACCTTCATCGCAGACAGCGCATCGGCGTGCTCGAACGCCCTGGCAATCGTGCCGAATGGATCCTCCTCCGTCCCGTCCCCTCCGTCTCCAGCACCGGCCGCGACATGATATGTCACCATCGGCGGGCGGAGCACGGTTGGATCGGCGACGGATATATCGCTGCCCGGGTGCAGAACCGGATAAGCGATGCCGACATCTTTCAGCGAACCGGTGACCACCGTCGACCCGGAGACATCCGATGCGGATATGTCCTCGACGACTGTCACCGTGTAGCCCCCGCCGGTCGCGGCGACCTCGACCCACGATTCGTGTCCGCCGGTATCCAGGCTGATCGTCACCCGCTCGTTGTCGCGGAATAGAACCGTACCGCCGGCCTGCTCGAGATCCTTCACATACAGTCCGATGAGTTTTATAGTGGAAAGAGCGCTTTCCCCTTCGACTGCGCGGTACTCGAAGTGTTGCTTGAATCCCCTGCGCTCTACATTGTCCCTGCCGGTGCGAAACTCGTATACATCTTCTCTCGCAGACGCATGGCTCCATACGATATAGCCGGGCATAGGCCGCGCGAGGGATTTTATCTCGAGCTTATCCGATCGCG